>VEPM01000006.1 GCA_012026795.1 Candidatus Methanoperedens sp. | reverse complement strand
TCGCAGAATCAATACCTTCAACATCATACGCAGGGTCGGTTTCGGCTATCCCCAGTTCCTGCGCTTCCTTAAGAACAAGATCATACGGCCATGGCTCCAAAGAATTTTCCGTTAAAGCTCCACCACTTTTTCCTATGATATCCAATAAAAGATATTCCCCAACAGTCAATCCTTCTATTGATTTTTTATCCGTGTTTTTGTTTACGATGTAAACGAATTTTAATTCTTCATTTATTTGAAGCATTGCAGCAATCTTGCCATATTCAAAGGATTTTATTTTTGCATATGGCTTGCCTTCTGAACCCTTCATTGCTTCAATTATCTTTTCTGCTGATCCGAGGTACATTTGCCAGGTTTGTTTTGGTTTACCATTAACTCTGGACATTTCCACTGCGTACCAGTAGTTATGACCTTTTATTGATTTTTTCTTTAAAGAAACCACATTATACTATTAGGTCATACATTTATATATATTTTTCTAATATGTTGTCTTATGTTGAATCAATTTGTTGATTTAAAAAGTTAGGCCATACATATTTGAATTAGCAAGGAGTTCTTTGCACTAAGGTTTGTCAAAAAAATTAGGCTGATTTTACGTTTCTTTGAAAGTCAAGTAGAATACAGGACATAGGTAGGGGTTTTAAGTTTGGCTGCAAACGCATCCATCATGGTTTTTGTCCCCTCAAGGACTATGTCAAGTGATTTGTTAAGGGTCATAATTCTCTGGGCTTCATCCGGTTCACTTGTAGAACTTTTTACAAGGTGAAGCGAACGTTTGAAATATTCGCTGTTCTTACCCCACTGGTTTGCAAATCCGATGAGCGCTTCATCGATATTGCTATATACGCGAATATGGATGTCCCAGATAAGTTTCTTTAAGTCCCTTGCAAGTGGCCTGAACGAATTATCGGCTGCAAAAATTATAGCTCTTTCCATATTGGGAACAAGCTTCATTGACATAACAATATAGCTCTGGATTTCCGGGATATCTCCAAGTGTATGGATTTTTAAGAATTTTGCATGTATCTTGGGATACTCACTCAAGTAAATCATTACAATTATGGGAACAAGTGCAGTAAAAACCGCCGCAAAAATTATTGAATTTCTTTCATACGTGGAAATGCTAAATAGAATAATATCAAGGACAACTAATGAGATGAATAACAAAAGGCCGCCAGCATAAGAAAGTATATGGGTTTCCCATGGCTCAAGGTCAAATCCTGAAAAATCTAATGCAGCATAGAACTCATCACTCGCGGTTTTTTCACTTTTTTTCCTGTATTCATCAAGATCCTTCACGAGCCAGCTAAAGTGTTTTACGGAATAACGACAGGCACGGCAATACATATTCTGGTTATCATCCATAAATTATCTTACCTGTTTTTCTCCACGAAATCATGGTACCATGCCATCCACCTGTCATAAACACCATGGAAATCCACTTTTCCTTTATCATCCTGCATCTGTTCAAGGTAAAGACAAAAAGCATTGTTTGCCTTCATTACCATGTCCGATTCCACAAACCTTGGATGCATTTTTCCCACTTTTGCGATTGTTTCTTTAATCCTTGCCCGCACTTTTATATTAAGAGATGCTTCATCAATGCCCATACCCCATTTATGGGCGATCTTACTGACAAGCTCTGAACCTCCCCTGTCAAGCAGGTCAGTCGCTACAAGCTTATCCAGGGCTGCATCAAATACCATAATATCATTAAAAATATCATCTGCATCCGGATGTTCTTCCCATTCTCCCCCTGTTACTTCGGCTATTTCCACAACTCTTTTTTTCTTCTTCATTGTGCCGCTGATCCTCACATTCTGTGCTACAACGACAGCATCAGTTGACCTGAATGACGGCGCAGGCACTCCAAGACTGTTGACGATTCGTTCATATACTGCCCTTGTGGATGCGCCATGTATCGTGCCTATAACCGAATTTCCTGAGGCTCCTACCTGCATTGCCTCGTATAATACTTTTACTTCAGGACCTCTCACCTCACCAAGTACCAGGGTGGCATTTCCCATCCGCAGGGCTGCGCGAAGCGCTGTTTCGGGATTTACCTCGATGTTCGTTCCGCCGACTGCCGACTTTGTATTCATTGCCTGTATCTTGCAGCCAAGTTTTTGCAGGTTTTCAATCGGAAGCTCAGGAGTATCTTCAATAGTCAGGATCCTGTATTTCTGGGGGATTTCAAGAAGCAAAGCGCAAAGGAGGGATGTTTTTCCCGAACCGACACCGCCGGCCACAAGGACAGAAGACTGGCCATCCATAAGGAAACTCAATAAACCGGCAGCAAGCGGAGTGATCGAGCCTGTGTTTATCAGCTTCGGGAGTGTCCATGGGTTTCGTGCATGTTTCCGGAATGCATATGCCAGTCCGCCTGATGACAGCGGGTCTCCGATCACCGACACTCTTGTTTTGAACTCAGGCAGGTCCATATCAAGGACCGGGTTTGCTTCCCCGAATGGTCTTCCGCTTATCGCCCTGAACCGCGTTATCATGGAATCGATATCATCCTGGGATAAATAGATATTTGAAAAACATTCTTCGCCATCGACTACGACATGGATGGGATTTATGTCAGCAGGTGAATTTACATACACATCAGTAACGCGCTCATCAGAAAGCACATCTTCCAGTATACCTAAACCGGTTGTGTATTTTGCAAGTATGTCTGATAAAACGTTTGTTTCATCCGGGGTAAGTTTTAAATTATTCTCTCTGGCCTCCTCTGAGATCATTTGCGTTCCAAGGCGTGCAAAATAATCCCTTGAATTAGCGGATTCTGAAAAATTTATCTCTTTTGGCCTGTGCCTCATCAGTTTTTTCCTGACTGATTCAATAATTTCCAGTTCTACCGGGCGCATGTTATCATATTCCGGGGGAATCGTAAAGTACAGGCTCTCCGGCCTGTCAGTAAGCGTGTAGATAGTTATTGGCAGGATCCTTCCGCAGGATCTTTGCACTTCATACCTTTCAAGAAATTCAGTATTTGATGGCGGAGCTGTGTATATCCTTGTGGTGGAAAAACCCGGCCTGACAAGTGATTTAATAATATTCCTGTAATACTCCGGACTTTGCACTTCACCTTTTATCCGGTCTGCAAGCATCGGTACACTGGAGATCATTTTTTCTAACAATGATATAAAATCGGATTCGATAGTGGCTTGCGTATTTGATTTTTGAAGCATCCTGATTTTTTCCCTTATATCCAAATATGCTTTTACAGGGTCGGAAGTACTTGTATCTATGATCGAAAGCAGCCATTTTTTCAGGGTTATATATTGTTCGCCCTGCGCCCTGAATTCTGAATTTTTATATTCATGGATATTATTAATGAACTGGGCCAGCAAATACAGGAAATCCAGGTTTTCCATCTCATAGTCCCGGTCAAAAAGATGGGAGAGGACAAGGCGATTTGCTGCGGGTTCGGAGTTCAGGATCTGGAAAATATACCCCCTGCATGCTGGATCAGTGATGGATGATGAACCCGACTTGCAGTTTTTGCAATCAAGAATAATTACACGCTGGTGTTTATATTTCCGGATCTTATAAGAACAAATTTTTTCTTCATCTTTTTTTTTACCGGTCAATGATTTTAGCGTATCAATTATTGACGCAGCATGCAGAGCCATTTTTGTGTTGATTTGTTTTGTGTCCATTTTTAATTAAATATTATATTTTATTCTACCCGATTGGGAATAATCTGACTGTAAATCACATGATTACTTAAATTTATCCGAACTTTAGTATAATAATAATTACTATTATAATAATATAAATTAGAATTATTATGATTATAATAAGTATTCCTTATATAAAATAATAACAGAAATATTAAATAGTTTGCGCAGCATTTACCAATTTCTTTAACGGACTAATAAATGAATTCAAAAGATAAAATAATCTCACAGGATCTTCAAAACTCAGGTGTCACTCATAAACAATACGTGATCGGAAGGAGAGATACTGATACGGATACAGGTACTCTGGATGTAGGGAAATATCTTGCTCTTGATAAGTCCATGGGATCAAAAGTCCGGATGGATGCATTAAGGCCGCATGCTATTCTTATTTGCGGTAAACGCGGATACGGGAAGTCCTATACGATGGGAACATTGATAGAAGAACTTGCAACACTACCGGAGAATGTGAATATTGCAGCTCTTGTTATTGATACGATGGGAATTTTCTGGACTATGCGCCACCCGAATACCAAGGAAAAGGATATTTTATCAAAATGGGGTTTTTCACCTGCAGGTATCGACATAGAATTGTATGTCCCTGAGGGAAGCACCGGGCATTATGAAAAGATGAATATTGATGTAAAGCCATTTTCAATTTCCCCATCAGAACTTTCAGGATATGACTGGTGTTCTTTATTTGGCCTTGACCCGGTAAGCCCGATAGGTGTTTTCATAATGAAAACAATTGAAGATATCAAGGAAAAAGTACAAAAAATCTCTTTGAAAACGATCATGGATTTTGTAAACAGGGATAAAGAACAGGATACGACTTTGCGAAATGCCGCCAATAACTATTTTCGCTCGGCAATTTCGTGGGGAATATTTCATGAGAATGGGATTATTTTTTCCGATATTATCCGAAAAGGAAAGGTGATTATTCTTGACCTTAGCTCGATTGACAACCAGAATATCAAGGCCATTGCTGTTAAGATCCTTGGTTCTAAAATTTATAATGAAAGTATAAGATCAAGGCGAATTTATGAACAAAGGAAAATAGGAGAGAATCCCGGTAAAGAAGGTATTCCCATGGTCTGGATGTTCGTAGATGAAGCGCATTTATTTTTACCCCGTGATGCCAGAACGCCTGCAACAGATATACTTGTGACCGAATGGCTGAGGCAGGGAAGACAACCCGGTCTTTCTATAATTTTTGCAACACAGAGACCGGCTGCGCTTCACCCGGATGTCATGTCACAGAGTGATATTATAATCTGCCATCGCCTTACAGCACAGGATGACATAACTGCTCTTGAAGCTGTCCGCCCCACATATATGCGGGAAGGAATAGGTGATTCCCTGAAAAAGATGGGAACTGAAAAAGGAGTGGCGTTCATAGTTGATGATAATTCCGAGTCGGCTCATGTTGTCCGTATGCGCCCCAGGAAAAGCTGGCACGGCGGTGATGAACCAAGCGCGCTTCTAAAATAAGGGCGATGGTTGGAAAGAAGAGAAAAATGAGATTTTCTATTTATCGGGTGACTTTAATATGGTTTTGCTGTAAATGCTATAATCCAGGTGCGGCGCGGTTTTCATGCATATACGCTCAATAAACCGCTCAGCTTCTTGTTTTGATGCAAAACCTGTTGCCACTCCCTTATCCCATTCAACGATAACTCCGGTTGTAGTATATTTTGACATAACCCTCCTCACAATTGTTATTCAATAGAGTATAATCCATCAAACTATTTAAATTTATCCAAAAGAAATTATAATAATAGTAATGCTCATTATAAGATTATTTTAGACAGTTACGGGCTCGCCGGGATTTGAACCCGGGTCCTAGGCTCCGGAGGCCCAAGTACTATCCGGACTATACTACGAGCCCAATATTATGATTTTTTTTTCCCAATGTCCAGCGCCAATAAGGTCATACTACTATAAATAAACCCGGCCAGATACATTATGGTTTTAAACTTGCAGGACAATAAAAACCTGTGAATTTCAGGACAAAGCAGTTCTTAAGAAAAAGGTTTGCAGATTATTACATGAACTCCCAACCTGGCCTGCCTCATGATTTCACAAGGCGCGAATGGGGTTTTATATTTTTTGATGAACTTCCCGAAGTTGTGATGCGCCGCCACAAAGCTTTTTCCAGGGAAAACGAGGCACTTGATTATATTCGCGGGATGGTTCCGGCGCATGCGTACCATTCTGCTGCATATTATGAATTCCCCGGCGCTGGCACCATGAAAGAGAAAAAATGGCAGGGAGCTGACCTGATATTTGATCTTGATGCTGATCATTTACCCGGAAAGGCACGGTCGTATGCTGAAATGCTTTCCAATGTAAAATCCGAAACCGGGAAGCTTCTTGACTTTCTTTTTGAGGACTTTGGCTTTTCTGACAATTATGTCAGCATAGTGTTTTCAGGGGGCCGCGGGTATCATATTCATGTGCATGATCCGAAAGTGCTGGCACTTGAAAGCGCCGAAAGAAGGGAAATCGTGGATTATGTGAGCGGAACCGGATTGAGCGTCGATTTTTTGTTCAGGCCTGCAAAGCACAAGGTCTATGATCATGGAAAATTTAAGAAAAAAGAACTGGATACATCAAGGAAGATAGCTTCTTTTGAAGAAAGATCCGGCGGATTCGGCTGGGGAAAACGGATCAGCAAATACCTTGTTCAATTCTTGAAAGATATTTCAATTAAAGATGAAACTGGGGCTCAGGATCAAATTGTACAGCTGATAAGGAATTATTATATGAATAAACCGATTTATGATACGATCCCGGAAGACATTGCTGACCAAATAATTTATATGAAGAAGGAAAATCCCAGAATCGGAATAGAAAAAATAGCACAGGAAGTTGGCATCCATAAAAATAAGGTCAAGAACTTCTTAATGAAGAATGATCTATTTGATTATAAACGAGAGGCAACAATAATACTCAAGAACATAAGAAATATATCAAATAGCTCTGAAACATTAGAGAAGATTGAAAATCAGGGGATGATAGATGATTCTTTTATATTTGATGCAATTGTCCAGAAGGGGATCGAAGAAAATAGTATCAGTCTTGGCAGCGCACATACAGACGAGCCGGTTACAGCAGATATCCGGCGCCTCATAAGGTTGCCAAACTCTCTTCACGGCGGTTCAGGGATGAGGGTAGTGCCGTTATCACTTTATGAATTCAAGGATTTTGATCCTCTTAATGATGCCGTGGTATTCAGTGGAAAAATGACAGACATTGAAGTTATTCCACCTCTTCGTCCTCAGAATTCAAAAGTTGAAATGAAAGGAAAAAGCTTTACAGTTACAGAAGGTAAGAATACCCTGCCAGAATATGCGGCAATATATCTAATGTGCCGCGGAGCTGCTGAATATGCCTGAAAAACCTGAAAAATCCCGTATAAATCTTGAGAACATACTAAAAGTGGAAAGAGAGGAACGAAAGAAACTTGTTCCCCTTGAACATGATTTTTACGGGAATATCACCAGGCGGATCCACGACCTTGAAGATGAAAAACGTAAAATCAATGATCCGTATAGTACAAAGCATGCTATTATCGAGGATGAGCAAAAAACGGTTAAAAATGCTATTGAAAGCATAATATATAAGCGGACGACCAAAATAATCAATGAAGCAAGGTATAATGCAGAAATGTCCCTTCATGAGACAGGAAGACAGAAGGAAAAACAAAATCTTGATTCCATGACCCGTGAAGAAAGGGTATTCTACAACAGGCTTCTTGAAGTGATGACGGGATGGAGAAGTGAAATAGTAAACAGTATATTCAGAAGAGGAACGGTCTATCATAAGCCTGAAGTTTTGCCGGGGGAAGACAGGTTACCCGAATTACTTCCCACGGAGAGAAACGATATAATTAAAGAACTTCCAGAGAAAAACGATACAAGTAAACAACCTCCAGAGAAGAACGATATAAGTAAACAGCCCCCTGAAAAAGATGATACAAGTAAAGAGCTTCAAGACAAAAAGGATATAAGTAAAGAATACATTGTTGTGCGTCTGCTAAAAGACATTCCAACATTTGTAGGAGTCGATGGACGCAATTATACCCTGGCAAAGGAAGATGTTGCTGTGTTATCGACAGTGAATGCTAAAGCATTGATCAATCGCAAAGCAGCCATTCAGATCATGGTTAAAAGGTGATTCTCATGAAAATACCCAAAAACTTCAATACATACTGTCCGTCATGCAAGACCCATACACCTCACGTAGTGGAAAGAGTAAAAAAAGGGCAAGCATCGACATTGACAAGAATAGTCAGGCAAAAGGCCAGGCATACAGGGATCGGAAATTCAGGCAAGTTCTCAAAAGTACCCGGAGGGGACAAGCCCACAAAGCGCATTAACCTGAGATACAGATGCAAAACCTGTAAGAAAGCACACCAGAAACCCAAATGTTTCAGGTCAGGGAAATTCGAGATCGTGGAGTCTTAATTATGGAACCAAGGAGCAGATTTTTAAAAGTTAAATGTAACGACTGTGAGAATGAGCAGGTCATTTTCGGATGCGCAAGCACTCCTGTGACCTGCCTTGTATGCAACAGGACTCTTTCCGAACCAAAAGGTGGTAAAGCGCTCGTAAAAACACAGATCATAGAGGTTCTTGAGTAATGGAAAGAAGCGGATGGCCCGATGAAGGTGATAATGTTGTATGCAGCGTTAAGAGGGTTACCGATTTCGGGGCTTTCGTAGAACTTGATGAATACGGACATAAAGAAGGATTGATCCATATCTCGGATGTGGCTTCCGGCTGGGTCAAGTACATAAGAGACCATGTGAGGGAAGGCCAGAAGATAGTCTGCAAGGTACTTTATGTTGATACTGCAAAGCATCATATCGACCTTTCGCTCAAGGATGTAAATGAGCACCAGCGCCGTGAAAAGATCCAGCAATGGAAGAATGAGCAGAAAGCTGAGAAATGGATCGAGTATGTTGCAAAGACCGCTAAAATAAATAAAGATGATCTTACTAAATTAACAGATCTTTTCTATACTAAATTTGGCAGTGTCTATGCAGCATTTGAAAATTCAAGATCGGAAGGTGCGTCGATCCTTACAAAAATTGGAGTGGGAAAAGAAGTTGCTGATGCAATCACTAAAGTTGCAAATGATAACCTGAAAAAACCGCAGGTTGATATATCAGGTTATATAGACCTGACATGTTATCTCCCCGATGGGATAGAATACATACGCAAAGCCCTTATCGCCGCAAATAAAGTAAATGGTAATGATATAAAGATAGATATCAGTTATGTAGGCGCACCCAGGTACAGGATTCATGTTGTAGCGCCTGATTATAAGAAGGCTGAAGGCATACTTAAGAATGCAGCGCAATCGGCTATCAAGATAATAGAAAAAGCAGGTGGAAACGGCGAGTTCTTCAGGCATAGTGAACAAAAAGCCGGCTCATAGACTGCACCTATGGTATCAAAGATCAGAAAATGCAAATGCGGGAGATACACGCTCAAGGAAATCTGTCCCCTGTGCGGATCCCCGGCAAAATATTCTCGTCCTGCCCGGTTTTCTCTTGAAGACAGATATGGGAAATACAGACGGATAACCAGGAAAACAGAATCATGATCAAGACAACAATCTTACGGACAAAAAAACCCAGGCTTAAGGATCCTATACTTATCGAAGGGCTTCCCGGGGTCGGACATGTGGGAAAACTTGTGGCAGAACATATGATCGAGGAACTGGGCGCAAAAAAAATAATGGAAATTTACTCTCCGCATCTGCCCCCCCAGGTCATTGTTGAAGACGACGGTACTGTCAGGCTTGTAAAAAATGAATTGTATGCATATAAATCGAAAGGTAAAAATGATATATTAATACTCATTGGAGACCACCAGAGCGCTACGAACGAAGGACATTATGAATTGACCGGTGTATTCCTCGATATAGCAGAAGAATTCAAGGTAAAGCGAATTTATGCCCTTGGAGGATATGGTGTTGGCCAGCTTGTCGAGACTGAAGCAGTTCTTGGGGCAGCTAACAATATTAAACTTGTTAAGGAATTGAAAGGATATGGTGTTGAATTCAAGCCCAATGAACCAGGCGGCGGTATTGTGGGAGCCTCAGGATTACTCCTCGGCCTTGGGGAATTGCGCGGTATTGATGCAGCCTGCCTCATGGGTGTAACATCAGGATATCTTGTTGATCCTAAAAGCGCCCAGGCCGTTCTTAAAGTTCTTTGTAAAATCCTTGAAATAGAAGTTGATATGGCAGCCCTGGAAGAAAGGGCATCAGAGATGGAAAAGATAGTCGCAAAACTGCGGGAAATGGAGCAGGGACAGATGCCTGCTTCAACAGATGAGGATTTAAGATATATCGGTTAATTTTTTTAAAAAAATAGTATTTGATGGCTTATAGCCATCACTGATCTATTCGACCTTGAGCGGTGTTTTCTTCTTGATCTCGGTCCTGGGCATCTTAACTTCAAGAATCCCGTTCTTATAGGTTGCTTTTGATTTATCAGGATCCACAGGCGATGGCAGGGAAATTGCCCGATAATAACTGCCGCTTCGCCTTTCCCTGTAGATATAGCCTTTTTCTTCCTTCTTTTCTTCCTGTTTTGTCTCGGCAGATATCTCAATCCTATCCTCTGTGACATTGATTTTGATGTCCTGCTTTTCAAGACCCGGCATCTCTGCTGTTGCAGTTATTTCTTTATCATTTTCCACCAGATCTATGAAAGGTTCACGATTTTCGGAAGGAACAATAGCGCCGCTTTCTCCCGAGGATAATAAATGCCTTGATGCTGGTCTTCCCCAGAAATTCTCAAACATCCTGTTCATAGTATCTTCAAATCTTCTGAAATCACTCCATGATGATTCTACCATTACTAACTACCTCCAATAGTATTTTTGTGATTGATTATATTTAAGTTTAACGCCGTCATCTATTTGAGCATACCTGCCAATTCAAAATATGTGACTGAACACAGGATAAAACTTTTTGGTATTTGCGGAAGCCCGAAAAAAGGCGCAACCGATTACATTGTGCAGGAAGCCTTAAAATTCGCAAAAGAAAAATATAACGTTGAGACAGAGTATTTTTCTGCCATGGGTAAAAAAATGAACTTCTGCATCCATTGCGATTATTGCATACGTGAGAAAAAAGGATGCATCCATAAAGATGATCTTCAGGAGGTTTATGAAAAACTCAAATGGGCTGATGCTATCATAATAGGAACACCAGTATATCAGGGATCGGTCAGCGGACAAACAAAAGTCATAATGGACAGGTGCAGGGCGCTTGCAGCCCAGGATTCATATTTTATCCTTAACAAACCCGGGGCAGCTTTTGCTGTTGGGGGCGACCGCATTGGCGGGCAGGAACCATCGATCAGGGTGATACTGGACTTTTATACGATAAATGAAGCAATCCCGGTCGGCGGAGGCTCTTTCGGAGCGAACCTGGGCGGAACGTTCTGGTCAAAGGACAAAGGGGCAGAAGGGGCAAAAGAAGATGAGGAAGGATTAAAGAGCATGCGTAAAACTATGAATAGGTTGATCAAATTAGCTTCAATTTTGAATAACGATAATCCGGTGTAATATATTTTAAAATAATATTGGGATATATTAAAGTATAGAAAGAACATTATCCACTGAGACTTATGGGTAAGAGCCTATTGAGCTTGGAAACTTTATTGAAAATTTATAATATATGGAATAAAAAGCAGGGGTATCATTAACATGGTAACTAAAGATATCTCGGAAAAGAAGAACCTTAAAATCAGCCTGGAAGATTCCGAAGCAAAATATCGTGACCTGTTCGAGAATGCCCGGGACCCCATGTACATCCTGGATATGAATGGTACTTTCCTTTCAATGAACAATGTGGGGATTAATGCACTTGGCGCGACAAAAGATGAAGTGATCGGAAGCAACATATCAGAGTGGCTCACGCCGGAAAGTATGGAAATTGCCAGGAAGAGACTGAAGGAATATGCTGACGGTATATATATGGGGCCAATGGTCTATGAAATGGTCCGAAAAGATGGCAAACACATATGGGTTGAGGTTAAGAGTAGATTTATCAAGAACGGGGAAAGGATAACGGGCACTCATGGCATTGCAAGGGATATGACAGATAAAAAGAAAATGGAACAGGAACTAAAGGAATCCGAAGCAAAATACCGCGACCTGTTCGAGAATGCCAATGACCCGATGTACACAATCGATACCGCAGGTTTCATCAAAACAATGAACAAGGCAGGATTGAAAATATTGGAGGGAACAGAAGAAAATATCATAGACTCTCATATTTCAAAATGGCTAACTCCCGAAAGCATGAAATCTTCGCAGGCAGTTTTGGAAAAACAAATATCAGGAGAACCGTGGGATTTACCTGTTCTTATTGAAGTGGTAAGTAGTAATGGAACACATAAATGGGGTGAAGCCAGAACAAGAATATTAAAAGAAGGTAATATAATCACCGGAATACATGGCGTAGTAAGAGATATTACTGAGAAAATAAAAATAGAACAAAAACTCATAGAATCTGAAGCAAAATACAGGGAACTCTTTGAAAATGCGAATGATGGGATGTATACACATGATATTAACGGCTTTATTCTTACGATAAATGAGGCCGGGTGCAAGATACTTGAATGTACAAGAAAGGATGAAATAATAGGCACTAATATATCCGATTGGCTGACACCGGAAAGTTTTGAAATCGCCAGAGAAGTAATAAAAAAATATACATCAAGAGAAACACCCAAACAACCCATTCTTCTTGAAATTATCTCCAAAAATAAGAATCACCTGTTTGTTGAGTTCAAGAACAGGTTAATCAAAGATAATGACAGGATTATTGCAATACATGGCATTGCCAGGGATATCACTGAAAAAATAAAATTAGAACAGAAGATCAAGGATTACCATGTAAAACTGGAAAGATCCTACAGTGAATTGTTAGAAGCAGATAATGTAAAAACCGAATTCATGTCAAATATAACTCACGAATTATTAACTCCTCTTACATCCATCAGGGGTTTTGTAGAATTGCTTAATGATGGAACAATGGGTAAAATCAATGCCGAGCAAAAAAAGAGCCTTGAAATAATTTTTCGTAATTCTGACCGGTTGATCAGGCTTATAAAAGAATTACTGGATACTTCAAATCTGGAAAATAATAAGCTTGGATTGCAGTTCGGGCTTGTTTCCTTAAACAGTATTCTTTCAAAAACCATACAGGATATCCATCCACAGGCAAATGATAAACAAATTACTATCATCAAGGATATCCAGCAACTTCCTGAAATATGGGGAGATGAAGAAAGGCTGGTACAGGTCATAACAAATCTACTTATTAATGCAATAAAATTTACACCTCATAAAGGAAAAATCACAATTAAAGCAGAGGAGGATTTTGAACACATTAAAATCAGTATTTCAGATACTGGTATTGGTATTCCTGCTGATAAATTAAATAGCGTATTTGAAAGATTCTACCAGGTTGACGGGTCAGCAAAAAGGAAATACGGTGGCGTAGGACTCGGGCTTTCCATTTGCAAAAGCATAATAGATAAACATTATGGAAAGATATGGGCACAGAGTAACGGTAAAGGAAGTACTTTTTATATACTCCTGCCAAAATTAGAGAATAAGGAAGGTGAAAATAATGCTTGATCCGGGGATCGAAGCCGGGAGAATATGGGCTTCTTTTTATAAAAGCTGGATAATAGCAAAACGAAATTTTTTCACCATTTTTGAGGTGATATTCTGGCCATTTATCGGTCTTATGTCTATTGGTCTTATGGCAACATTTTTTTCAATGGCACAGACCACGATATCTTTTCTCCTGATAGGTGCTATCGCTCTATCCATCATACAGGTATGCCAGATAGATATCGCATATGTAATGCTTTTTGATATGTGGAGCAAAAGTGTGAAACACACGTTCATGGCGCCGGTCAGGGGCTTTCACCTCATAATCGGCTCACTTCTTTTTGGCATTCTTCGAAGCACACTTGTCTTTGTTATCCTCATGGTATTGTCATTCTATTTTTTCAGCTTTGATTTTCTTATTGCCGGAATCTGGCCGACAATGGTTTTTTTGGGGGGGCTTTTCCTGACCTCAGCCTCGATCGGGATTCTTGTTTGCATTTCAATTCTCAGGTTCGGACAGCGTGCTGAGGTGGTAGCCTGGACATTAACAGGGATAATGATGTTCATTTGCGGGATATATTACCCGGTTTCAATGCTTCCGCCGGCTATACAGATAATAGCAAAAGCGATCCCTCTTACTTATTTTCTTGAATACATGAGGTCTTTTTACGGATACGGGGAAGCAAATGTAATGTTTGGTTTCGGGCTGGGATTTTTTTATTTCGTTATTGGCATGATAGTTCTTGACTCGGCCATTATTAATGCAAGACGTTCAGGAATGCTTCTGAGATTATCGGAATGAAACATGAAAATGCGGCTTTGCTTTACGTTCTTCGCGCTCCTTGTAAAGCTAGTTTACGAATAATGTGAACAGCAGATAACCAATAGTCATCATAATTACCGAATGTTTCAGTCCTGAAAGGGCATTTCCTTCACCCATGACACCTGCTATCAAACCTGATGAAAGACCCTGGATAAGAGCGCCATGGAAGAAAATACGGTTATACATATCCAGCTTCGCACGGCTAAGGCTAAGAGGAACCGCCCCGCTTCCTCCTGATGACATCTTTTCTCCTGCTTTTACCATCTCTGTAAGGAAAGTAGTAGAAATAATATAAATGATACCTACGAAAACCATGAACGATATGTAAATAATTACAACATAAATGAACATATTGGTTTTACGTTCATTCTTCAAATCCTGTTCTGCTGCAACATCTCTTGCAGCCACATTCAATACTTCACCAATATCTCCGCTTGACTCATTTGCTTTTGTCAATAAGTTGACAGATCTGGATATGAAATGAGTCCTGAAACGGTTAGCGAATCGGACAAGTGATTCATTAACAGGAAGTCCCCATTCAATATCATTATTGATCTTTTTGATCTCTTTGCTCATACCAATATCAGAACGTGTCATCAGTCTTATTGAATCGCGAAGTGTCATACCAGTCTCATTCGTACTTGCCAGCTTTTTCAAAAAATCAGGTATTTGTTCCTGTATTTTATCTTCCTTTCTCTTCTTGTACTCATGGAATAGCATCAAAGGTATAATAAGAATGTAAATACCGAAAACAACTTTATCATCAATATAATCTACAAAATCCGGTGATCTCATCCCATAATATATATTGATAATTAAATATATTAAAGTAATTGGAAAACTCAATAATAAAGTATATATAGGCTTTTCCCTCAGTGGTTTCAGCGGATCGCGGATCATTTCATTTAATTTAAGGGAATTCCTTGCCTTGATAAATCCAAGATATCTTGGCTTTTCTTCAGTTTCAGGAACTATTATTTCACCAACATTACTCTGGGTAGGAAGAAGGGGCGCCTCACCGGTAGAGCCTGGCGTAATAATATTGACCATTACCACAAATATCATCGATCCTATGGGTATTACCGCATAAATTATCGCATATATCATCATGTCACTGCCCGAACCCATAACTGACATCATGACACCAAGAATGATCATAAATAAAGGTCCTGCAACAAATGCTGTTACATAGGATTCAGCTACCAATCCCAGGGTTTCAAGAAATCCCTTCTGGTCCACCTTGGCCCTGCTCAGGTAATATTCAGATTTATCCCTGAAATAAGTTGGAATATCTCCACCGCTGTCAATAACTGTAAGGAGATTATGCATAAGATCCCTGAAATTTACGGAGGGGGTTGCATCACAAATGTTCTGGAGAGCAGTTCGCAAGTCATTTCCGAAATAATCCATATCCCTGATGATGACATCCATTTCCTTTGATACCTCACCATATGTGCTGGAACACTTGCTCAAGGAACGAAATATTTCTATTAAATTCATACCTCCCCTGCTTAATGCATACATATATGTAACGGAATAAGGCAGATTCTTATCAATATCTCCCTTTCGTTCCCCGGCCCTGAAACCAGGATACATAAGAAAGAGCATATAGGTGATCATCCCGAACAATCCGCCCAGGAAAAGAATGATAAAAATCGATATTGAGATTGTTTTGTATTCCAGCATCCATGCTGTTTCCTGGGTAAATGTAAGATGAGTGAGCCTTTCGGGCAGACCCACAATAGCTACGATAATGTATGCAATAATCAAACCCAGGATTGCTCCAAAAATACCCGCAACTACCGAATAAAATACCGCATTTGATAAATACATTTCATACGAAATAGGGATGCGCGCCTGCCTTAATGACATTCGCATATCCCGGAACTGTTCTTTTTTCGCTTTTATCTTATCGCCAAGTAAAACAAATGGCAGTTTCTTTATTTTTAAGAACATCAATTCGGCGGATCTACTAATATTTTCCATTATCTTCATCCGGATATCAATAATTTCTTGAGTACTTTGTCTGGGGTAACCTGATAATCATGAATAATAGTCGCTATCGCATTAAAATCAGATATTTTATTATTTACCATGAACTCGAGAATTTTTTGGCGGTTCATTAATTCCTGTTTCAAATCTGAAATATTCCAGCCTCTTCGGATCATTATTTCGTTGAGTGCTTTTGATTCTCCTACCCTGTTGAATTTATCTGTCAGTGCATCCCATGAAAAAATATCATTAGTCCTTATGTTCCTCGTTGTAGGGTCAATATCAGTGATCTCAACAAGTTTCATATTTCGCCGTGCTCTTTTTCCTCTTACGAATGTTTGCGACTGAATGCTTATTATATTAAGTGCCTGTATCATTGTCCTTGGAACACTGATGGGTGGATTCTCAAGCCTGTGGATGGCGCTTGAAACCGAATCGGCATGCATAGTTGAAAATGTTGTATGTCCTGTACTCATTGCCTGGAAAAGTGTCAGTGCTTCCTTGCCCCTGACTTCGCCCACAAGAAGGAATTCCGGCCTCTGCCTGAGTGCAGCCTTTAGCAGGTCGTACATATCGATAGTCCCTTTTCCATCAGCAGTAAAGGAATCTCTTGTTACTCCGGGTATCCAGTTAGGATGCGGCAATTTTAATTCCCGTGTATCTTCAAGCGTGATGATCTTGGCCTGCCACGGGATGAATAAAGAAACTGCATTAAGAGATGAAGTTTTCCCTGAAGCTGTACCGCCGGCATATATAAGACTCTTGTTGTTTTCGATGCAAAGCCACAGATAGGCCATTTCCTCGGCTGAGAATGTATTCCAGTTTATCAGGTCAACTGGTGTTATCGGGACTTCACTGAACTTTCGGATTGTAAAAGTAGCTCCATGGGTTGTTATATTTTTCCCGAGTGTCATCTGGATACGTGAGCCGTCAGGCATAGTTGCGTCGATCATCGGTTCTGCAACTGAAATGTGTTTTCCGCATCGCTGGGCAAGCCGTATAACATAAGAATCCAATTCGTCTTCCCTGTAAATTATGTTTGTTGCCAGGTTGGTATATTTCTTATGATATAAATAAATAGGAACACCAAAACCATTCGCTGAAACGTCTTCAATCCTGTCATCATGCATGAGAGGATCGATTTTACCAAATTTTATAAAATCCCTGCGTGTATAATATAATATTTTTTCAGTTGTTAAAGGGCTTACATCTATTGAATATTCTTTAACTAACTTTCTAACTTTATCCGTAAGGGTTTTATTCTTATCTTCATCATTTTTAATATCTTCAAAAAGAAGGACATCTTTCAACCTGTCTTTTATTTCCTTGAGGAATAGTTCCTCAAAATCAGAAAGTTTTGGTTCGACTACATAATACAGGTTTGAATTCTTTTCAGGGTTAAACAAAATTACAACTAAAGCATACGGTTCATTAACCCAGTAGCGTTCCAGTTCATTATATCCGTTAATACCTTCATACGTTACAAGCGGCCCGTGAACCGAAGGATCATATAATTCCTTATCGCCCTCTTCCTTTGCCAGTAATTGTTTAATTTTTCCCACTAGGGATGTAGGTTTTTCCACGCTATCCAGGGATTGCATTTCCTTTAGTTTCTTTACCCGGGTTTCAATATCTGAAAATAATTTATCTTCTAAAATCTCATAAACAGCCTGCTTTTCAGGGGTCATCTTCTCCCCTATGAGATTTCTCGTTGTATCAGTATCAATATTCAGGCGCTGAATAATGGCGCCTATCTCTTCGGAAGGCTTTCCAGATTTTTTATCTTCTATAACATTTTCATCAATTGATGAAGAATTTTTTTCTATATCTTTCCCTGGTAACTTATCCGGCTTAGATATTTTTTCTATTTCAGTATTATGTCCATCCGCACCTGGCAATTCTTTCGGATCCCCAATATTTGAACTTACTACGGTATCTTTTGTTTCCTTTTTAGTAGTTGGTTCATCCGATCTTTTTATAGATTCCTCTTTAGAGTCTTCTTTAGGTTCTTCTTTGGATTTTTCAGATTCTTCCTCAGTAACATTTATTTTGTTTTTATTTTCATCATGTTCCGGTTTTTCAATGGGTTTATCCGATTTTAAAACAACTTCTGGAGCTTGGTTCTTTTCTTCGGATAATATCTTACTTTTTCTAATTCCCTTTCGCTTTCTCCCCTTCTGATGTTTTCCCTTTTTGGATTCTGATAGTTCTGAGCTTAATTTCACATTTTCTTCTGATTCCGACTTATTTTCCATTTGAGCCATTTTTACATTGCCTTTTTTTCAGATTTTTTTAACACGTGTGAGTTCTTCATCTGTAATGGAAAACCTGTTCTTCCCTTCACTAAGTTCATTTTCCATTCTTTTTTCCTCCAAAAACAGACTTTACAAGACGATCAACAAAACTTCGCCCATCTTTTTCTACTTTTGGTTCTATGTATTTCTCTCCTGTAAGCTGGGCAGCAAGTCTCTTGTAGGCGATTGAAGCAGGTGAATTGGGGGATTTTATGACTATGGGCATCTTGAACGCTGCTGAGAGCCTCATATTTGCATCTTCTGGTATCATTTCAAGAATCTTTACACCCAGAAGTTCGGATACTTTATTGCGGTTTATTTCAGTTTTCTCAAGAGTGGCACGATTCAAAACAGCACCTTCCACAGTCCTACCCAGCATTTCAGTGAGTGCTTTGGTTTTCAATGCATCTGCCATTGATGTAAGTTCGGGATTTACAACCAGGATGACCTGGTCGGCGATAGCAAGTGGAATAACTCCATCCCTGCTAATACCGGCAGGAGTATCTATCAACAGAAAATCCATTCCATCAACAAGAGTGGACATAACATCTTTCAATATATCAGGATTTGATTTCTGGAATCCCGTCAATGATAAGCCACTGGGCACTACTTTAAGGCCTCCGGGACCATCGTAAATAGCCTCTTTTATATTAGCGTTACCGCTCATTACTTCATGCAGCGTTATTTTGCTTCTTTCAAGGCCGATCAGGAGACCCAGGTTTGCCATACCGATATCTGCATCGAGAACCACTGTCTTCTTCCCCAAAAGAGCCAGGGCTGTCCCAAGATTTAGCGTGGTAGTGGTCTTGCCTGTACCACCTTTTCCTGAAGCTATCGTATATACATGTGCTGTCATGATGATTCCTTCTACGGTGATAATATTATCCTATATATGATATACATCATAATGCTCATAAGTGGTTAATAAACCTAACCTATATTTATTAAAAATTACATGATTACTTAGATTAACCCATTCATAATTGTCATAATCGAATCAATGTCATGGGTCTTGTTTATTTTCATACGAACCTGCTTCACGTTTTCCATGCCTTTTGTAAACCACTGGGCGTTGCGCTTCAGATCGTTAAAAGTGAGCATATTATAATTGCGGCATAGTTTTATGTAATCGAAAAAATCAGCCAGTCTTTCTTCCGTACTCCGGGGAGGCAATATTTCCCCGGTTTTTAGAAAATAAGAGATTTTCTTAAAAATAAACGGATTGCCAATAGCGGCCCGCCCTATCATAAGCCCATCGCACCGGGTATATTCAAGCACGTTTTGTGAAGAATTTTCATCAAAGATATCCCCGTTAGCTATAACAGGGATCGCAAGCTCACTTTTAATGCCTCTGATAAAATCAAGATTGGATTTTCCCGAATAACCCTGTTTTTGCGTTCTTCCATGGACTGTGATTGCATCAGCGCCTGATTTTTCAATAATTTGCGCTATTTTCAATGTTTCATCAAAGTTATCCAATATTCTTATTTTAGCTGTGAGAGGTATATCCAGGGAATCCGAAAGCATTCTTATGATTCTCCCGGTTAGTTCAGGTTTTTTTAATAGTTCTGACCCGCACCCGTTTTTTATAACACCCTGTGCAGGACAGCCCAAATTTACATCAATGAGCTCAGGCCTGTATTTTTCCTGCAAAAATATTGCAGATGCAGCAAGATTTTCCGGAATAGAGCCCATTAATTGTATTCCCATCGGTCTTTCATACGCGCAGGTAAAACCCCTTTCTATGCTTTTGCTGCTTTGCCGCACTACTGCTTCGGAAGATGTCATCTCGGAATAGACTAAAGATGCGCCATATTTCCTGCAAAGGAGCCGGGATGGAAGGTTTGTAACACCGGACATCGGCGCGAGAACAAGATTTCCATCCAGTTTCAATTTTCCAATAGTCAAAGAACTCATGAGTTTTTTAATCCATCTTACTGGATTTCCACATAAATACATACCCCACCATAATTCAAAATCTTTAAATACAATGAACATAATTGTACATCAATGTACTAAAATGTACAATTTGAATGATATAAAGCACATTTAGAATAACACTTAAATAATGATACTTATGCACCAGATAATCACCGAAATAATTGCATCAACAAGAAACAGGATCCCTCTTACTTCAAACACGATAAAGAGAATAACCCCAAGAGATTTCAAAAAAAGCATCAAGGATAAAAAACAACAGGGACTCATTCCAGTGATCTCGGAAGTAAAACCATCATCTCCGACTCGCTTTATCAGGAATGTTACACCCCTTGAAGCAGCCGGAATTGCAAATCAGATGGAATCTGCGGGTGCAGCAGCGATATCCGTACTTACAGAACCGGATTTCTTTAAAGGCAGTATCCGGAACCTGATATCTGCCAGGGAAAATGTTAAGATTCCGGTACTCAGGAAGGATTTCATTATTAATAAGAACCAGGTCCATGAAGTAGAAAGCGATTTGATCCTTTTGATAGCAGGGATCCTGGGAGATGAACTGGATGGTTTCGTAAACGAAGCAATATCTTCAGGCAGGGAGCCTCTTGTTGAAGTGCATAACAGCGATGAACTTGAAAATGCGCTTGCAACGCGGACAAACATAATCGGGATCAATAACAGGAACCTTACTACAATGAACGTTGACATATCAACAACTGAAAAACTGGCTCCTATTATCAGCAACAGGATAATTATAAGTGAAAGCGGGATATCATCTCCTGATGATGCAGTCCGTATGATAGACGCAGGCGCTGATGCGATACTTGTAGGAACATCCATTATGCTGGGAAATGTTTACGAAAAGACTTACGAATTAGTACATGCATTGAACACTAAAAATAATCATTGAGATAAGAATAATTAAAAAGAATAACTAAGAAAAATAATTAAGAAGGATAAATAAAAATATGACACTTAAGCTTGAATCAAAATTTGGCAAATATGGCGGCCAGTTCGTACCTGAAGTATTGATGCCTGCACTTGTTGAGCTTACTGAATACTATGAAAAATATAAAGATGATGCTGTTTTTAATGATGAACTGGATCATTATCTCCGGGATTTTGCAGGCCGCCCGTCCCCGTTATATTTTGCAAAAAGACTGAGCAAGGAATACGGTGTAAAGATCTATTTAAAACGGGAAGACCTCATCCACGGCGGCGCCCATAAATTGAATAATACGCTTGGCCAGGGGTTGCTTGCAAAATATATGGGGAAAAAAAGGATCATCGCAGAGACAGGCGCAGGCCAGCATGGCACAGCATGTGCAATGGCGGGCGCAGCGTTTGATATAAAGACAGAGGTTTACATGGGCGCCAGGGATACTGTGCGCCAGCGCATGAACGTTTACAGGATGGAACTGATGGGGACAAAGGTCATTCCTGTAAAAAGCGGTTCAGAGACTCTAAAGGATGCGATTAATGAAGCAATGCGCGACTGGGTGGCAAATGTAGGGACAACGCATTACATGATCGGCTCTGTGGTCGGGCCGCATCCATTCCCGACCATGGTGCGGGATTTCCAGAGCGTGATAGGAAAAGAGGTGCGTACCCAGATACTGGAAAAGGAAGGCAGGTTCCCCGACTCCATAGTGGCATGCACAGGCGGGGGCAGCAATGCGATGGGAATATTTCATCCATTCATAGAAGAAGATGTTGATCTTTTCGCAGTAGAAGCAGGAGGAAGCGGCATGAAAACAACGGAAAAAGAGGCGCTTCATTCAGCAACTCTTTGCACTGGCGAAGATGGCATCCTCCACGGCATGCGAACAAAGGTGCTCCAGAATAAGTACGGACAGATACTTGAATCAAGCTCGATCGCAGCAGGTCTTGATTATGCTGGAGTTGGTCCTGAACTTGCGTACCTGGCTGATATTGGACGTCTTAAACCATGCAACTCAATGGATAGTGAGGCCCTTCTTGCATTCCATGACCTTTGCAGGTTTGAAGGGATCATACCTGCGCTTGAATCATCTCATGCTGTGGCGTATGTCAGGAAAGCAGCAGCATCAGGAGAGCTTGGGGATGTTGTTGTTATAAATATTTCAGGGCGAGGCGATAAAGATCTTGAGACCGTTATGGGGATGAGAAAATGAGAATCGATGAGAAATTCAAACAGCTTAAAGCGAGAAAAGAAGGCGCCCTGATCGCATATATCTGCGCTGGCGACCCTACGCCGCAAGCCACGAAAGAGTATGTGACAGCACTTGTCCGGGGCGGCGCGGATATCATTGAACTTGGTCTTCCGTTCTCAGACCCGGTGGCTGATGGCCCCACGATCCAGGCTGGCATCCAGAGAGCGCTTGATGGCGGCATGACGCCTGATATTTATTTCAGGACGATTTCTTCGCTAAAACTGCATATTCCTCTTGTCGTGATGACATATTATAATCTCATATTCAAACGCGGCCTCGAAAAATTCGCAAAGGACTGCGCAGCATCCGGGATATCCGGAATTATTGTGCCGGATCTTCCGCCCGAGGAATCAGATGAACTCCAGAGGATATGCAAAGAGAACGAAATAGACCTCATTTATCTTGTGGCTCCCACGACAAATGAAGAAAGAATGAGCAGGATACTTAAAGAAGGAACAGGTTTTATTTATCTTGTAGCACGGCTCGGTGTTACCGGCGCCCGGTCAGATGTTGCGGGTTCGACACGCGAGCTTATAAAAAGAGTAAAGACTAACACACCAAAAGCAGTTGGATTCGGTATATCGAATGGCAGGCAGGCTGCTGAAATAATCCGCGCCGGGGCTGACGGGGTGATCGTCGGGTCTGCATTTGTGGATATTATTGCAAAAGGTGAAGATGTGCCTGCAAGACTTGAGGCGCTGGCGCGGGAGTTGAAGCGAAAGCAATCTTAATCATATCCCGCAACAATAAAAACGCAATGTTCGAAGAAATCAAGGAATCGGTCAGGGATATTTTAAGACCCCTGGCAAAAAAGATCACCGAAATAAACCCGAATACGCTGACCCTGTTCGGACTTCTGCTCAGTTTTGTATCAGCATATTTTTTCGCACGGCAGGAGCTTTACTGGGCCGGGACTTTTTTACTTGCAGGCGGTTTTTTTGATTCCCTCGATGGTCTTGTTGCTCGCGAAAATAACCGGACAACACGGTTTGGAGGTTTTCTGGATTCTGTATGCGACAGGTTCGCAGATACTGCCATAATAATCGGAGCGATGTACGGCGGCTTGACCCGGTTGGATTTCATTCAGGGCTGGTTGATAGGCACTATTGCGATTTTCGGCTCGCTGATGGTCAGTTATACCCGCGCCCGGGCCGAAGCAGCCGGAGCGAGCGCATCAGTTGGATTTGGAGACCGTCCTGTAAGGATAATTATAATCATCCTGGGGGCTTTCTTCAAAATGGTAAACTGGGCTATTCTCCTGGTTGCAGTTATATCCTTCATAACTGTTTTCCAGAGGATAATATTCGTAAGAAGAGTCCTTAAATAACAAATTTTAAGTTGTATAAATATCAATAAGCGGTATAAGAGGAAATTTAATGGAAGGCATACGTATCGCGATAGCTGGTGTAGGAAATTGCGCATCATCCTTGATTCAGGGACTTGAATATTATAAAAATATAAAAAATTCCGATGATCTTGTTCCCGGATTAATGCATAATTCGCTGGGCGGTTACCTGATCTCAGATATTAAACCTGTAGCAGCTTTTGATATCGATATGCGTAAAGTTGGAACTGACCTGTCCGAAGCCATATTCTCCGATCCGAATTGCACGAAAAAGTTTTCCGATGTGCCCGGATTTAATGTCGAGGTCATGAAGGGACAGGTGCTTGACGGTGTTGCTCCTCACATGAAGGATTATTTCAGGGTGGACGAAAAACAAAAACCGGTAGATGTAGTATCTGTCTTGAAAAAATCAAAGGCAGACATATTGATAAATTATTTACCCGTAGGTTCGGAAGAAGCCGTTAAATGGTATGCGTCCCAGGCACTTGAAGCTGGCTGCGGTTTCATAAACTGTATACCTGTCTTTATCGCCTCGGATAAACAATGGGCTGACCGGTTCAGGAAAGCAAAGCTTCCGGTCATAGGGGACGATATTAAGAGCCTTGTGGGTGCAACGATCGTTCACCGTGCGCTTACCCAGATGATAGTGGCCAGGGGTGCAAGGATCGACAGTACCTACCAGCTAAATATCGGTGGGAACACGGACTTCAGGAATATGACCGACCAGGCAAGGCTTAAATCCAAGAAGATCTCAAAAACACAATCCGTGGCCTCCCAGATACCTTATGATGCTTATGTTTACGCAGGCCCCAATGGCTGCATAGATTGCCTGGATGATAATAAGGTATGCCACCTCAAAATTGATTTTAAACTTTTCGGGGACGTCCCTGCTTACATTGACCTTAAACTCTCTGTGGAGGACAGCCCGAACAGCGCAGGTGTGGTCGTGGACGCCATCCGTGTGGCAAAAATCGCACTTGACAGGAAGATCGGCGGGCCAATACTGCCAGCATCCGCATATTTTATGAAACATCCCCCTGAACAGATGCGGGATGTTGAGGCACGGGAAAAGCTTGAAGAATTTATAAAAGGCTAATTCCCTACAACTTTCATTTTACTGACCCTGACCGTAGGGGTTATGACATTCCCTACTTTCCTCACATCTTTCCCGATCCCGTCGATATTCTTCAAAAGTTCAAAGACATTCCCGGAGATCATCAATGATTTTATGGGTGATGCGACCTGGCCGTTCTTTATTTCAAATGAATTCCTGGCCTCAACCGAAAAATCCCCTGATATGGGATTTGCGGTATGGGCACCGATAACGGTATTGACAATAACCCCATCTGATGTCTCTGCAATGATATCTGATGAGGGATGTTCAATTATTAAGTTACGAATACCAATTGAGGGCGTGGATGTGTAAGATCCCCTGACTGCATTGCCTGTGCTTTCCCGCTTCTCTTTCCCTGCAGTATAGCAATCATAAATGAACGACGATAAGATACCGTTTTTAATAATCGGAGTTACCCGGGATGGCGTCCCTTCTTCATCGCATGAAGATGTACCAAGACCACCGGAAAAAATCCCGTCATCGCTAATAGATAGTTGATCCGAAGCGATCAAAGTATCCATTTTCCCTCTCAAGGATGACCTGCCTTTCTGGACATTATCCGCATTTACCGAGGTCACGATCGTATTTTCAAGGAGGTCTGCAATAGCCATGGGTTCCAGAAGTACAGTGCAATCCCGCGTCCTGGTGCTTATTCCATTTTGTGATCGCAAAGCAAGGGAAGAGGCTCGTTCCCCGATTTTGTAGAAATCCATATCCAGTTTTCTCGACATGTCAAACTCGGAAGCGGTGGAAAGAGGCGAATCCCTGGTAATTACATCGATTGAAGCCTGTAAGATCGTATCTTCTTCCTGTGTCTCAACGCCGTTTGAGTTCAAGATGAGCTTTGTTGAATTCCCGCATGCAAAATGTCCTGAAGTAGGCACAATAGTCTGGATGGATTTTGCGCCGTTTATCAGTTCAGTAGCAAAATCAATGCAGGACTCGATCCGGATATCTGCAATCTTCTTATCAAAAATGCCCTTAACTTTAGGGAGTTTCTTTTTTCCGGGAAGTCCTGACCATTCAGGGTCTCTGCCTCTTACACGCGCTGATTTTACAGAAAGTTCGGAAGCTTCTTTAATTCGCAAAACATCGTTAGTACTTGAAAAGCCTACGGCCCCTTTCACGATCGCCCTTATCCCGATGCCTGAAATAAGACTTTCTTTTGCAAGATCAATTACGTCCCTGTGAATGTCTATCGAAATAGACCTGCCTTTTATGCAATAAACCTCAACTTCATCCGCTCCTTCTTTTTGTGCAAACTCAAGAGCATTATATGCATTATCAAAAATATCATTCATGGGAATCATTAATTTAAACTTAAAGCAAGTTAAAGCTTTGCAAAGAACAATAGGAATCTTCCAAAAAATATATAGCCCTGTAATACATTTCCGTTACGGTGGTGACCCAATGGTACTTCCTGATAAATTCAAATGTGTAATAACGAACTGGGACTATATTTACGACCTTTGCAGGCATGTTTCAAATGATGTGAAAAAATCGGGATATAAACCCGATACGATAATTGCACTGGCCCGCGGTGGATGGTTTGCCGGAAGAGTGCTTTGTGATTTTCTGGGGCTTAACGACCTGACAAGCCTTAAGATCGAGCATTATGTAGGTACTGCAAACGCCGGAGCCGATCCTCGTATTAAGTATCCGCTTGCAGATAATGCAGTTGCCGGGAAAAGAGTTCTGATCGTGGATGATATTACCGATACTGGCAAAAGTATCGTACACTCAAAAGAATATGTAAGCAAACATAATCCAAAAGAGGTCAGGACCGCAGTACTCCAGTACCTGTACACATCGGAGATAAAACCCGATTACTGCGGCGAAGTTGTTCAGGAATGGGGCTGGATCGTATATCCCTGGAATTTTATTGAGGACATGATAGATATCATCTCCCGCCTCATGGCCAAAGAAAAGAAAAACGAATGGAATGTTGAAAAAATAAGGACAGGACTTTTGAAATATCACAATATCGATCCCATAAGCTTTGAGATAGCGCAGCCCGACCGAATGGAAGAGATACTTGATGAAATGGTAAGAAGAGGGATAATAAAAACTAAAAACGTTCAAGGGAAAAAATCATGGACTTACGAAGGAGCGTGAAATAAATGCTGGCAGATATTGCAGTAATCGGAGGAACCGGTGTTTACGATACGGAAATGCTGGATAATGTGCGGGAGGTTGAAATCGATACCCCTTTCGGGAAACCATCGGATGCTATTACAATTGGGTCTTTTGGTGAAATTAATGTGGCATTCCTGCCAAGACATGGGAAAGGGCACAGGATCTCACCCAGTAAATTGAATTCCAGGGCAAATATCCTTGCACTTAAGAAACTTGGCGTAAAGAGGATAATCTCAGCATCAGCAGTGGGAAGCCTGAAGCTTGAACATAAGCCGCTTGATATCGTAATACCTGACCAGATATTTGACAGGACACGTTTGAGAGACAGTACTTTTTTTGAAGAGGGAATAGTTGCGCATGTCGGTTTTGCCGATCCTTTCTGTCCTGAGATGTCTTCTGTGATTGCCGACATTACACGGGATCTCGGGTACTCAATACACGAAAAAGGAACGTATGTCTGTATGGAAGGGCCGCAATTTTCAACACGCGCTGAATCAAAAGTTTATCAAAGCCTGGGATTTGATATTATCGGCATGACTGCGCTTCCTGAAGCAAAACTTGCAAGGGAAGCAGAGATCTGTTACAGCATGATCGCAACTGTTACTGATTATGATGTGTGGCATGAAACTGATGTCAATATTGAAACAGTAATTTCCAATGCAATTAAGAATGAGGAAGCAGTCAGGAAAATTATTAAAGAAGCTATTCCAGGGATCTCTCTTGAGAGAAATTGCGTGTGCTCAAATGCATTAGCAGGAGCAATTGTCACTTCCCCGGACAAGATACCGGTTGAAACAAAGCGCAAATTAAATGATATAATTAGCAAATATTCATGATTTCAAAAAAAGAGGTAATGGATAAATCAGTATTTTATAAAGACGGGCAGGAAGTAAATATAGTTGAACTCGGGCGAGATGATATTACTATTTCCCTTACAATAGGCAAGATCATATTATGGTTTGGCAGGCAGGCGAGTGAATCCTTAATACGTGATGTTATATTTGGAATATCCAATATTGATTCATCGGTTGCTCTTGAACAGGAAATAATATGTGATTTCAAGAATATCGGTAAATATGAGAATATGGGATATGTTTTGTCATCATACGCAAAAACTAAAGAAGGTTATAGGGTCATTTTTAATATACCCTTTTCCAGAAAGATAGCTTTAGCCCATTTCGTCAGGTCAGTCGTTAACCAGCTGTGTGAAAAAGACATAAGGAAAACACTTCACTGGGATGGAAGTCCTGAGAAGATCATCTTTACCTGTAATAAATTAAAAAACCTTGATGGGTTGAAGGTAAAAAGAATCGAATATAAAGATAAAGAGGAATCAGTATTAAAATGAAATCAGAACAGAAAGAATGTGAGGCAACTATTGTATCGATGAACCTTATTGCCGATCATATAAAAAAGATTGCATCAAAACTTGATACGGGCTCTGTGACATCACTTGTAAATGGGATAATGGATTCTAAAAGAATATTCCTGATGGGAGCCGGAAGATCCGGGCTTGCAGCGCGGGCTTTTGCGATGAGGCTTATGCATCTTGGATTTAATGTTTACTTCGTGGGTGAAACAACAACCCCTGCCGTGCAGCCGGATGATCTTGTTATTGCAGTCTCAGGTTCAGGTGAGACCCCTTCTATTGCAAATCTCGGAGGAATAGCTAAGAAAATCGGATCAAAACTTGCTGTTATTACATCAAACAAGGATTCTACCCTGGGTGGCATTTCAGATATTGTTGTTATTATTCCGGGACGACCCAAGGAAGATGTTGTTTATGAGGACTATCACGAGCGAAGGATGATAGGCTATCCCCAGTTAGCGCCCCTTGGAACAATATTTGAGATATCTGCGCTTGTTTTCCTTGATGCTGTGATCTCAGAGCTTATGGTCAGGACAGGTGCAAGTGAGGCAGAGTTGAAGAAGAGACATACGGTTTTTGAGTGAAATGATGTTCTCACAACGCGTAAAAAGCATTGATATATCAGGCATCCGCAAGATGTTTGAAGGCGCGGGACCGAATTCGGTCAACCTGGGGCTTGGCCAGCCGGATTTTGATACGCCGCAGCACATCAAGGAGGCGGCTATCGAAGCTATTAATAAAGGCCTGACCGGCTACACAATGAATCTTGGGTTTCCTGAATTGCGGTCAGCCCTGTGCCGTAAGTTTGAATCCGAAAATCATTTTACGGTATCACCTGATGAAGTCATTGTTACATCCGGTGCTTCTGAGGCGCTGCATCTTGCATTGCAGGCATTGGTGGATAAAGGGGATGAAGTTCTTATCCCGGACCCGGGATTCTTATCATATTCTGCCCTGACAAGGATGGCAGGAGCAAAAGTCGTGGGTGTCCCGCTCGGGGAAAAATTGACCATGACACCGGAAGCGGTAAATGAATTAATTACACCGGGGACCCGTGCGCTTATTGTTAATTCACCCTCAAATCCAACAGGCACGGTGCAGACCAGAGAAGAAATAAAGGGCATCTCAGAGATTGCAGAGGAAAAAGATATCACAATAATTTCAGACGAAGTGTATGAGCATTTCATTTATGAAGGCGAGCACGTCAGCCCCGCGCAATTCACTGATAATGTAATAACAATAAACGCAGTCTCAAAGACATATGCCATGACCGGCTGGCGTATTGGTTATGCAGCAGCCAAGAAGGAATATGTGGAGCAGATGCTTAAAGTCCACCAGTACATCCAGGCATGTGCGAATTCGATAGCCCAGAAAGCTGCGCAGGCTGCCATTGAAGGGCCGCAGGATTGCGTAGCAGTAATGCGTGAAAGTTTCATGAAACGAAGGGATATTATTATGGAAGGATTGGAATCGATGGATATTAAATGCGTTAAGCCGGAAGGAGCATTCTATGCATTCCCTGAAGTTGAAGATGAAGATGCACCGCAGAAATTGCTGAAAAATGGCGTTATTGTTGTTCCCGGTTCTGCGTTTGGGGAGAATGGGAAGGGGCATATAAGGATTTCGTATGCGACCTCGGAGGAAAATTTGAGGCGGGCGCTGATAGTGATGGAGAAGGTGCTGGGCGGTTGCTAAAACGCGTTGTTAAAAAATATTGAATAATAACAAGGCCTAGTGCGGTCTTTTTATAAAAGTGAAATATGATGGGATAATTTAATGGATGGGCTCGACTATCCTGTAGATTCTGTTAAGTTAAGAAGTATGGCTCAAATTAATAAAATATATACTATTTTTATATATTAACGAATTTTGATATGTGTTGTGATCAACCGAGGTTTGACAGGTCTATGAATAGATATCTATTTATTATGATTAGTATCGTAAGGTATTAACTTTAAAAAGGATGAGTATAAAATGACGGAATTGAGAATAGAAGAGCCACAGAAACAGGGACAGAAACAGGAGATTTTAATACAGGAAGCTCCAACGCAAATAGAGCCAGTACAAGATTATGTTGAAGAAAAAGACCTTGCAGAAACACTTGAGCAAATAACACCATTTGTTCAAGCCATATCTCCTCTGATTATTGAATACTATAAACTGAAGTCCCCTCAAGTTAAACGATACCAGTACATCAATTTTATAATCATGCTGGCTATTTTAGGATCGGTTTCAACCCTAGCGTATCATAAAATAATCGATAGTGCGGCTGCTACAGGTCTTATTGGTGCTGTAGTTGGTTATGTTTTTGGAGGTCTATATCAACAGAGTAAATGATTGGTCACTTATGGAAAATAAAGAAAATAAGCAACAAAATTTAGATATAATTTTGCGTATGTATGAAAAGCAGCTTGATCGCTGGAATCGTCGCAGAGATGATGAATGGAAGATTACAATCACTTTTTGGACAGGTGCTTTCGTTTCTACTGGATTTCTCGCAAACAAATTGAAATTGGAAGTATGGCATCTCAGTCTTTATATTATTATCTGGATAATTTATATTTTCTGGCTAAGAGGTGTTTGGGCGGCTAACGCCAAAGACAAAATATGGGCTTCTGTTTATAAAAGCCGAATTGACATCGCAATTAAAATCGAACCAACGGATTCCATGAAAAAATTTAAAGAGCCTAATCCATTAGATTTTTTAAAGGACTGGAGCATGAGGTTTCAAGCGATATTTACTTTTGCATTATTGCTTTTGTGTTGGTATACACTATATATACTTCCAGTTAAGCAGGGTTGATTGTAAGAGAAAATATCCTAGATTCCCGAAAAATTTGGCACTATGTTCTAATTTTCGGGTAGTGTACTAATTTTCGTGACATGATATCTTATGTGTCTTTTTCAGACAGGATCAACAGGATTTACAGGATTAGCCATAAAAATCGTATCCTGTCGATCCTGTTAATCCTGTCAAATCGCACCGAGTTCAATTAATACAGACAAGTCATAATTTGTAGGGCACTACTAATTTTCGTAATACGTAGCCCACTATGGAAAAATCTAATAGTGCCTAATTAGGCGTTATAGTCAGATCTAATTTCCCTATGCTGCAATTAAGAAAATGATCTGATGCCCAAAAAATAGGGAATTTAGGAATATACTATTTGAGCAGTATCAGCGTTTCATGATTTCATCAAGATCCTCATCTATTATTTCAGATATACTCACTCTTTTTGCTTCGGTGGGTTATACATGCCGAGTGATTGGCTTGCAGGCGGAGCAGAGCCAGCCGCCAAGATTAATGGAAAAAACCATATCTTTCTCTTCCTGCCCTTCTCGGCAGAGAGTGCAAATGTAAATTGTTTCTGGGTCTGAAATCATTGTTTTTTGAATTTAATTTCACCTTTTTCTTCAGAAAAATAACGAGATTGCCACATTCCGTAATAGTTATTAAATTCATCCATTATAATTTGTCCAATCTTTAGGTAATCTTCGCTTAATCTCCATGAGTCCCATTCTCTTTCAATGAAAATATCTTCTGCCAAACAAACATTACCTTTCCTATCACCATAATTACGAAATATATATGAATTATTGGTATTTTTAATCTTAAGAATTATCTTGACTTTGCCTATAAAATTTAAGGTTGAGTAAACTAAATTGGAAAATTGAATAGTCCGTAATACATCAACAGATAAACCATACTCCCATAACTCTTTTGATATTTTATCACCGTCATTATAGTCTTTCATATAATGAATTAGACCATTTCTGTGAATTTCTACAGTCATATCCCTATGTTCTTCACTCCATTTTATTCCATATCTTGATGGTGAAGCAAATCCAGATAAGTAAAGATCATCCTTTTCCGGATCAAATTTAGTTGAATTAACATTGAAATTTAATTTTTGCATACTATCTATTATCTTTTCATCCACTTTCAAAGGAGTTATGATAATATGAGCATCTATTAACTTAGCAAGGTCAATTGATATTAAGCCTCGATTAAATAAAATCGTATCTTCAACGTATTTTGCGAGCCGCCCCACACCAAAAAATCTTTGTTGATATAGTGCTTCTATCTCATGTTCATCCATTTCTTTTGCCTCAAAATTATACCTTTTAAAGAATTTATTAACCTTGTTGTTATAATATGGTTTGTTTTGCCCTTCTGGAATGCTGATTATTAATATTATTTTTTCCGAATTTGGAATATCTATTTTTTTCATTTGAACATTAATTCGAGGTCTAATATTGCCTATTATAATCTGCTCTAACGTTTCCAAATTAATATTTTTTTCAATGCCCAATATTTCTTTTGGATAGCCACCACTCCCAATTTCTTCAATCCCATATATCAAAAAGCCTCCATTTGAGTTTGAAAAAGAAGTTACTTCTTTCAATAAATTTTTACCCTCATCTTTTAGATTATAATCTCTTTTATAATCTAATATTACAGATTCAGCGATTTCATTTGTCCTTAGTTTATCAATATCGGAATAGTCAACTTTTGATAATGCCTTATTAAATAACATGAGAACAAATTAAATTTATTATATATAAAAATTTCTAAAAGAAACTGTTAAATGGTTAAAACCATTATTTCAAGTGTATTGCACTTGCCGACCCCTCGGCTTGCAGGCTGAACAAAGCCATCCATAGAGAATTGGTGAGAAAACCATATCTTTTTCTGCTTGATGTTCTCCGCAGACGATGGATGTATGGATTGTCTCAAGATAGACCATTATCTCACTTTTTTAAGTAAGTAATATAACAGAATGTATTTATTCATTTTCTGCCATACCACTGAATTTAAACATAGCCCGAAGTCCTCTCAATGGAAGCACAAGAAGGGTAATATTAAAGATGTATATGCATAGGACTATGGAATAACCAATAACTAAAGCAGGAGAAAAAACAGGTTTGGGAAGACTGATGAAAAGATTAAATCAGCAAGTGTTGTCAGAAAATATGCAATTATTATTATATTTAGATAATGTATAATTCGTTTAAGCCCCTGATGTCTGGCAAGCTCTTCCCATTCTGCCAAGAGCTAAAATTTAAGGGGTGTAGGGAGATTCAAGATAATTGGGCAATTTGATGATGAACGTCTGTTAATAATCAAATTGTGAAATATGTATGAATTTAAACAAAGTATTTCTATTAAACATATAATTATACAATCAATTTTAAATATTTAGTCATTTTCATAAACGAAAAGAATAAAAACTATAAAGCCTTCATTTAGGATAAGAAACGGGGTTAAAATATATTAATTGTAAAGATTCTGAGCCGTAGCCTTATATATCCATATAAATATATGAACCCCCATGGATACCTCGCTGCTTCATAAGGAAAACGCGCCGGAAATTTATAAATGTGCAATATTGACCATAAGTACATCCAGGTACGAAAAATATGGGAAAACAGATCGCCCTGAGCGCGCAGAGGACGTATCCGGAAAACTTATCTGGGGAATGCTGCAGGTCAAGGGCAGTATGATAGTGAATTATGAATTGATCCCGGATAATCTGGAAATGATAAGGGATGCTTTCAAGAAAAACTTATATTCAGACGCCGATGTGATAATATCAAGCGGCGGCACAGGTCTTTCCCGGACTGATGTGACCATTGAAGCGGTGACCCCGTTCATCGAGAAAGAAATGCCTGGTTTTGGGGAGTTATTCAGGCTCAAAAGCATAGAACAGGTAGGTAATTCCATAATGCTTACAAGGGCGATCGCAGGCGTTGCCCGCGGAAAGGTCATATTTTGCCTTCCGGGGTCGCCGAATGCTGTAAAACTTGCACTTGAACTCATCCTGCCTGAAATGGGACACATCCTGAAACATATAAAGGGACAATAAATGGAATATAAGTGGAAAGCAATGGGTGTGGTCTGGATAGGCATCTTTATGGCTACTCTTGATGGTAGCATAGTGAATGTCGCTCTTCCCACACTTACAGATTACTTTAAAACAGATATAACAACGATCGAATGGGTAGTGATGGCTTATCTCCTGACCATAACAAGCCTTCTTCTTAGCCTTGGCAGGATTTCAGACATGGTGGGAAGGAAAATCATTTTTGCAGGGGGACTGGCCCTGTTCACGATCGGCTCAGGTCTTTGCGCCATATCCACAACAGAAGGGCAGCTCATATTTTTCAGGATAATCCAGGGTGTCGGAGCAGCATTGTTGATGGCGACAGGTGTTGCAATAGTAACTCATGCATTTCCTCCGCGTGAAAGGGGAAAAGCAATGGGATTAATCGGGACTGTTGTATCAATTGGTTCAATGGCAGGCCCTGTAACGGGTGGTTTCCTGATCCAGAATGTTGGATGGCAATCGATTTTTTTAATAAATTTACCTATCGGGATAATCGGGACTGTGTTGGCTTTAAAAATTCTTCAAAAAGATGAGACTATTAATAAAGACCAGACATTTGATATTCCCGGCGGAATTACACTATTTATCAGTTTGATATCATTACTCCTTGCTTTAAGCGAAGGCCAGGAAAAAGGCTGGGGGTCAGGTCTCATTATATCCTTATTTATATCATCCATTGTATTTTTCATAATATTTGTCAGGATTGAAACCAGAGCAAAACAGCCAGTACTTGATATCGGGCATTTCAAGAACAGGCAATTTGCAGCTGCAAACATCAGCGCCCTCATAAGCTTCATGGCAATGTTCAGTGTCATACTGTTGATGCCGTTTTATTTACAGGATGAACTTGGATATTCAACAGAGAAAATGGGATTTATTTTCATGGCAGTTCCGCTTGTAATGTCTGTTGTCTCGCCTCTATCAGGCTGGCTATCTGACCGGACAAATTCGTATATCCTGAGTTCACTGGGCATCGGTATCGCAGCAGTATCGATCCTTTCAATGGGTTACTTAACACTGGATTCAAGTTTCACCGATGTAGCTCTTCGCCTTTCATTCCTTGGTCTTGGCATGGGGCTTTTCCAGCCCCCGAACAATAGCATAATAATGGGTTCGCTTCCAAAAGAACAGTTAGGCATTGCAGCAGGGGTAATGGGAACAATGAGAAATATGGGTATGGTCATTGGCGTGGCTGTTTCAGGAGCAGTATTCTCAAACAGGTTTGTCTTTTATGGGAACAATGAGAGTTCATTCTTACCTGCTTTCAGGGATGCATATATTGTTTCTGCCATTATTTGCGGGGTTGCGGTGCTTGTCTCACTTGTACGCAGCAAATCGAAAACCGGATAACGAAAACCTGGTAACTATAATTACCTGGCAGATCTGTGTTTTTGTGATTTGAGAATTAACACATATACACAGACCATCAGTCCGCCGAGTGCAATTAATATAAGCAGTATCGTTGAAGAGTATTCATAGAAATAAATCGCAATACTTGTTCCTATTACCATGGCTATTGGCAGTAAAAAACTAAGAATTGTTACGCTTTTTGATACCATATTCAGTCTCTATTATAATTGTAATTGTTTCTCAATGATAAAACAAACGTTGTGAAAAATAGTGTGATAGTATTTTTTCAATCATCCTATTAATAACTACCGTTTTAAAATATTATATAGTTATATTGGCTAATTTTTCAAATAAAACAAAAATATAAGAAATTAAGCAATTACAAGTCGTAGTATTTATTTTTATTGTATTTATGGTAAAACTTTATTTTAAAATGAGATATATATTCTTCACAAAAAAAACTATTCACACATTTTTCACAACTCCGTTTATATTCAGGTGAACCATTTATTGGTTTAGCGCTATCAGGACGTTTTTATGTCAGTAAGAAAAAATATCTCATTAGAAAAAGGGCATTTAAGAAAACTGGAGCCACTTGTCCTTAAACATAAAGGGAATTTTAGCGCTGCGATGCGTGAAATAATAGATCTTATCGACACGATGACAAGGGATCCTGAAGCCATTAATAACCTCATAGATGGATTGAAAACAGATTACAATTTGACTGAAAATGTCATTTTCTGGCTGATCAAACAGGCACGGGGAAGGATTATCGATCCGGAGCATCTTAACAGTATTATTGATCCTGTAAAGATAGTGATGCTCTCTGACCTTGAAAAGTATATGGGTGAAATGACAAACGGAGCAAGCTGGCAGACAAATATCAGAATAGAAGACTATGACGACAATGTAAATCCATCATACCTGACACTCACACTTTCAGGAAATAGTAATTATAAACTTGAATTTCTCGGGGGTTTGATCTCATCATTCTTAGTATCGCATAAGAAACAGGAGATCGTTTCTTTAAAGAAGATGTCCAATAAGATTACTGTCAGTTTCAGAAAGCAAATTAATGCAAATATTGCAAAACAATCTCTTATTAATTATTTTGGGGATATGGAAGATATCTCATCAGAAATAACAAAAAAGCTGGATTTCTGGAAATGCATTGTAAATCTTTACAAACAGACTAATTACAATATGGTCACAATTCCCAGGAATTACTATCAGGAATTATTGATCGGAAAAGAGGCACCGAGTTATCTCACTGCACCCATCGAAGCTATCCATAAAATCCCTATAAGGGATATTCCCCTTGATGTCCTGATCCCGACTATGAAATCAGTATATGAATACATGGGAATAGTTGAGCGGATCGATGTCAATGAAAACACATTGTATATTTATCACGGGAATACAGATAAACGCGCAATAAGTGCAATTGAAAAAATCCTCCTGAATGTCCTGAATTCACATGGCACCAGGTATGAATCGCGGTGTTCGGAAAACCTGATCGTGATGAGTCCAGTTTTAAATAATGCTCAATTAATCGTTGCCGGGGAAACACAACATTGATCAAGCAATTCATGCAAATCATTTAAATAGAAATAAGTAAATTAAACTTTGCTTCTTAGAAGAATTAGAAGCAGAAGGGTACGAAAATGGCAAATATGAGCGAAGATGCGTTATTTAAAGCGCTATTAAAAAATAAACCACCACAGCAGCCGCCGAAACCTCCGGTTGCGCAAAGTATTCCAAGAAGAGAGGTACCAGGACCATCTGCCGCAGCGCAGCCTGTAGAAAGATACCAGCACGAAGAACCTCAGGTCGAAAAGATAACACCTGTTGTCAAGCCAGTCAATCTGGAGCCTGTTGTCGATTCGATCAATCGCCTTAATTCGAGCGTAAATATGATTTACGGGCTGGTGAAAAATATCATTGCACCAGTGTTGATATTGACATTGGTCATCACAATTGCTATATTTGTCAAAAGTAGATGATATTCAATATTGTGATGCCATCAACAATGATAATTTGATCTGTTCATTTGCATTGTTCATTACGGTTTCTCCATGACCCGGGTACATGATATTAACATCAAGGAGTGTCAGCTTTCTTATTGATCCTATCAGCTGGGAAGAATTCCCGCCATAAAGGTCGGTGCGCCCGAAACTTCCATCCTGGAAAACGGTGTCACCGGAAAAAAGGATTTTGGATACAGGATCATAAAGACAGATCCCTCCGGGAGTATGGCCTGGCGTATGGATTATTTCAAGCTCCCCGAATTTCTCACCCCCGGAAAGAAGGATATCAGGCACGACAGTGGGAGATTTTTTACCGAATAAACGTGAAGCGCTCGCATCCGAATTTCCAAGAAGCGGTGCATCATTTTTGTGAATTGCTATTTTAGCGCCCGTTGCTCTGGCAACACCCGATGCCCCTCCCGAATGGTCATAATGGCAATGTGTAAGGAAAATAATTTCCAGGTCATCGAGGGCTGTATGTTTCTCAAGTTGAGAAATGATTTCGCTGCTGTCCATCCCCACGTCTATGAGTATTGTTCCATTTACGAGGTATGCATTGGCATCATAGGGAGAATTATTTATTTTAATGACTTGCATAATAGCAATATTATGCAAATTTCATTTAAGGCTTGCGATATTGGACGCTGTAAATCACTTTGCTGTCATAACTGCGCTGTCCTGACAAAAGCCGAAGTTTCCGAATTGATCACAAATGCCAGAAAGGGATATTCCATTGAACTTGAACCCAAAAAATTTTTCAGGGAGGTAAAAGGGGAACATGGTATATATTATGCTATTAAAATGATAAAAGGACGGTGCATCTTTTTAAATAAGGAGAACCGCTGTCGTATTTATTTATGCCGTCCCGAATTATGTAAATTATATCCTGTTATCGATGTCGATAAGGTGGATGAACGATGCCCGATGGCAAAAGTCCTGCCTGCTGAGGCGATTATTGGCTTGAAACGGAGATATGCAGAAGAGATCGATGAAGATATAAAAGCTGAGCAGACGTTCCTGTTTATTTGATTTTCATATTTAACACCGACACCAAAAACTATTACTTCTAAGATAAAGAAGTATAATTCGAGATTTAATGGGAATGATCAAATGACAAGAATCGAATTAGCAAAAGGAGTTTACTGGGTTGGCGTTATTGACTGGAATCTCCGGGATTTCCATGGATATACAACCCCACGCGGAGGAACCTACAACGCATACCTTATAGTTGATGACAAAATTGCGCTTGTAGATACTGTAAAACACGGTTTTGCAGGTGAGATGCTTGAAAGGATAAAGGAAATCATTAACCCTGTAAAGATCGGTTATGTAATTTCAAACCATGTGGAAATGGATCATTCCGGCTCCCTTCCCGATATTATGGGAATTATCCCGGATGCGGAAGTGATTTGCACCGAAAAAGGGAAAGAAGGACTGATCAGGCATTTCAGGGGCAACTGGAATTTCAGGACGGTCAAAACAGGGGATGAGTTAAAACTTGGCAATAAAACTCTTTCATTTATTACAGCGCCAATGCTTCACTGGCCTGACAATATGTTCACATATCTCAAGGAGGATAAAATCCTCCTCTCCAATGATGGTTTCGGCCAGCATCTTGCCTCATCGTTCAGGTTTGATGAGGATGTTTGCAGTCTTACAGGATATGATTGCGATACTGTAATGGATGAGGCTGCAAAATATTATGCCAATATCCTCATGCCATTTGGCGGAGTTATCCTTAAGAAAATCGAGGAGGTCCGGAAACTCGGGATTGAAATAAAGATGATCGCACCTTCGCATGGTATGATATGGACAGACCCCGGACAGATCATCAATGCTTATCTTAAATGGGCAAAAGGCGAGTCAAAAAAGAAGGTACTGGTCATTTACGATACTATGTGGAACAGCACGGAAACAATGGCAAATAACATCTTAAGAGGGGTTTCGGATTCAGGGGTTGAAGTATCTTTGTTTCACCTGCGAAAGACCGAATGGAGCGAAATAGTAAAGGAGGTCCTCGAATCAAAGGCCATTCTCATCGGCTCACCCACTTTGAATAACGGCATGTTCCCCACTGTAGGTGGATTTTTAACATACCTCATGGGACTGCGCCCCATGAACAAGCTCTGGGCGACTTTCGGCTCATACGGCTGGGCCGGAGGTGGAGTCAGGGCCGTCAACGAGAAACTAAAATCGGGTGGGTACGAACCTGTCGAATCACTGGAAGTGAATTTCAGGCCGGATGGGCATGACCTTGAAAAGTGCTATGCTATGGGGCAGAGGATTGCTTCTATGGTAAAAGCAAGTTAACGCAACTGCATAAGCTGGGGTCTTAAGAAATGAAGCTTGTAGCGGAGGCATTTCTCAAAATTATCCTCTGTGAAATCGCATGGCTCAAGGTCACAGGCCGTGCATTTTTCACCTGAGAAGAAATTACATTTTTCATTTGGCATAATATGTATCTGGGATATATGATATTGGGATTAGTATTATTCGTTTCGGTTACAGTCACTCAGCGTTAAATATTGTCAGGCTTTCGGAAATGAATATACTCCCTGTCAGGGAAACTTCTTAGCGTTCTGATAACTTTGCTCAGCTATCTTTATACTGCCCTGAACTTCTATAATCTTCAAATTAAAAGACCGCGCGAAATCCCTGATATTTTCGTCAAATTCCGGCTCATACGGAAGTCCGGTATTGATTTTCGCAGCTCTCCTGTATCTCTTCATATACATTTTACCAAGCCCGGAAACCTCTGAGATCATTTCCTTCGGAATCTCCATCTGTCCTGAAGCCCACATCGGGGTAAGGTAAAACGTACCTTCACCCTCACTGTTAACCATTGCCCTCGCATAGGCATCATTTCCACCAAGCGCAGCGCTGATGCAGTCTTCTACGATCTCCCCTTTGTTATCTTTCAGAAAATAAAGCTGGCATCCGAGATTTTCAAAATCTTTTTCAATGTTTATAAGCGAATGTCCGCATGTGCCATAAAAAATAAGAATCCTGTCTGAAAAACAGGACATTTCCCTGATATTCCTGTACACTTCCGCTTTTAATAATTCAATATCCATATGCAATCCCATCTTAAGCATATTGGTAACTACTGTCACTTTCGTTTTATTCCTGTTTTCCAGTTTGCGGCGGATTCTTTCAATGAAGCGAAAGCTACAGAAGGGTTTTATGATTGTCTGAAGGAGCTGGTTTTGTTCGCCTTTCAGTATTTCCGGAACCCTATCAAGTGCGATAAGCGCGGGAAGGCATCCCCGGGATTTTAATTTCCTTTGAAGCCCAAAATGTTTATCGTTGTCTACCAGTATCAACTGAGTAAGCTCGCTATCCTCCGAAAGTACGTATGCGAGCTCATCTTCAAGCATATCGCATGCAATTATGCTAAGTACCGGCATTTAACCTCTGTTAAAATTTTCCTGTTATCGTAAATGAGAGAGATTACCTTTGTTGTTATATATAGAGGATTTCCTCTTAAAATAAAACCATATAAATGCAAGTATAGATATTACTACGATAAAACCTGCTACAATTGGATAGCTCTTTTCATCCAGGGTTATAGAGAAACTCTCATTGTTGAATGGATAGAATAGCATGATTCCATCGGCTGCTGTATATCTCATTACATTAGTCTCGATATTTAGAGCCGTGGTCTGATTCGATACGACATTACTTGCCAGTTTTTGGAATGTATGATTTGAGTTATTGAACAGGAAAATATCCAGAGCAGAGTGTGACCAGAAACCTATTAGTAAAGTAGTGAGATAAGTCCGATATTGAATTGCAAACACCAATGCCAGCATGAGCAAGATCAGTGGCGAATGTAATCCGCTGCGATGATGCCAGAGTGTATCAAGGTCAGGAAATAAAGTGGCAACCACTAAAATTGACATCTTTTTCCTGGTAATATCTTTCAATAGAATCGTACTAAGTGAAAAACTAAATAGCAAATGTGAAATCCAATCCATATTTTTGGTATTTCAGGAATGGAAATTCATGTTCTTATAGTTATAGTATCTTATAAATTTGAACTGTGAAAATGTTTCTCGTGTTTTTATTTATCGGAGCAGGATTGGAATTATTCAACATAGCAACACGACCAAAATCTTTAAATTAAAGTATATATAATTTATATAATGTCTTTGTTTATTTTAAATAGATTTTCTAAAGACCAGGACGTGGGAATGTGGAAATAGAGATACGAAGGATTTTTCTGGCCACAGATAAGGTGTCTATACTAATACAAGCAGGTAGAACATGTACCTGAAAGGAAAAATAATTGAGTTATTTAATTCGAGGAAAACAATCAAGTATCTTTCCTATTGGTTTGCATTCACCCTAACGCTTGATGTCATAACCACAGCTTTTGAACTCACTTTCATAAGAGGAACCCGTGAAAAAAACCCAATAGCCTATTACTTAATCCAGAATTTTGAAATCGTTCCCGGACTAATGATCTCAGTCCTGATTGAATTGATTTTTTGGGTATTATTATATATTGGTTTAAAGACACACTTACTAATAATATCAATAAAAATTGAGAACAAGCTGGATATACCAAATACTTCCGGGATCATCGTTCTACTAATTGCATTTGTATTTCATATCAAAGGAGTAGTAAACAATCTGAAGGTACTTTTTGCCTCATAGTGACTGTTTACCATTCTTTTTGACTGCCATGACTAAGTGATCTATAAAGCAGCTCACTCTATCTCCCGGATACTGACAACACCATGCTTAAAGACAACTATTTTCTTCGGCTTTTTTGATTTTATATCCTTCGTTTCTACCAGGATAAGTTCGTACCTGCTATATTCAGTCAATATGCCGGTTATTGTTTTTCCGCTAAATGTTTCACAAGCAACTATTTTATTGATTAAATCAGACAAATATTCTGATTGCTGTAATTTTTCATTCATAATTATCCTCCCTTTTAAGTCATACTCATATCCCTTATTCAGCATTAAACTATATCATCTAACCCGTAAAGTTAGCTGGATGTGCTTCGGAGCAGGTCTTAAAGCTGACTGGAGATACGAACAGTTTGTCATTCCAATAAACCATCCGGAGTTAAAGAAGATAAATTTTAATTTATTTTATTTGTTGTCCATTCCAATAATTTATCGATCAGGTCCGGTTCCGAAATGAACATATTAGTGCCATGTGAATTTCCCTGTATGACCTTTAATTCTTTATCTCCCGGAAAAATCTCAGATAATTCCCTGCTGCCTTGTATTGCCTTTGTATCTCCAGCACTGGCCAGGATATAGACCGGGCCGGAATAGTGGGGAGCAAGTTGGGCTGCCTGTATTCCCCTGTAATTGAGGCCGGGTGATAACAGGATAAGGAGCAAAACATCTTTATCGATGGATGCCTGCCACAGGGCAAGGTTTGCGCCAATGCTTGCTCCCGCGATTGCCATCCTGGATATGTCCACACCCTTGCCTTTCAGGAATTCCTTAGCAGCAGCAATGTCCTTCATGGATTCCCTGTGTTCCTCATCTTTGAATTCCTTATAGTCTAATTTCATTCCATTCTTATCTGTACTCCTGCCATGCCCGCGCAGATCGATCGCAAGGGCAGCAAAACCTTTTTCCTGAAGACGGGTTGCAAATCCGTTCCAGCTTTCTTTAGTGGAAGGCATCATATGCAATAATAGGAAAACCGGCGCATGTTCTTTTTCTGGTTTGAAATAGTTGCCTGAAATTTTCACTCCGTCTTCTGTAATAAATGTGATTTCTTCCATTCTCATCACTCCAATGTATAAGATAAACAATTCAATTTATATGTTTATCCTTTATTAAGAGTATGAAGTAACCGTACTCTTCCGCAGCCAGTCGATATCGCTCTGGTACAACTCCCTTAGATCCTTCAATCCCAGGCGCAGCATCGCAACGCGACTCACACCAAGGCCCCATGCAAGCACGGGTTGTTTGATACCAAGCGGCAGCGTGACCTCTTTCCTGAATACTCCTGCGCCTCCGAGTTCCACCCACTTTCCCCTGCTTTCGATATATACTTCAGGCTCAACGCTTGGTTCTGTGTATGGGAAATATCCGGGCCTGAAACGGACTTCGTCAAAGCCCATCCTGTGATAGAACTCTGTCAGGCAGCCAAGGAGGTTCTTGAAGCTCACTCCTTTATCCATGACAACACCCTCAAGCTGCTCAAATTCAGGCGTATGCGTAGGGTCAATGGCCTCCCGCCTGTATGCCCTGTCTATACAGAAAGCTTTTACAGCAGAGTCAGGATGGTCTGCAAGATATTTTATAGTGACTGCTGTTGTGTGAGTGCGAAGCACCTGTTTTCTTGCAACATCTTCGCTCCATTTGCCCCCCCATCCGCGTGATATGCTGCCGCCTTTTTCATGCATTTCCTTAACTGGTTCAATATATTCTTCGGGAAGGTCGCATTCGGTAGCAAGATGGAATGTATCCTGCATCTCCCGCGCAGGATGCTCTTGGGGCTGGAAGAGTGCATCGAAATTCCAGAATGAGCTCTGGACAATGTCCCCTTTTATTTCTGTAAATCCCATCTCAAGGAAAATCTGGCGCATCTCGTTTATAAGGCGCTGGTATGGATGGATTTTTGCGCCGTATATCGGTTTTATCGGGGTATGAATATCATAAGGACGGATTCTGGCATTCTTCCATGAACCGCCTGCGATTATTGTGGGTGTAAGCTGTACAATTTCCTCTTCGATGGCCAGACCTTTTGCTACAAGAGCTTTTCCGGCTGGAGTGATTATTATGATCCTGCTTTTTTTCTCTGTTTTTTCAACAAGATTACGTTTGATCAGGTCCTTCACCGCCTCCCCGATGTCTGAAAGCGGGCCTTTTTTTAGCTTTGTGAGGATATTTTCATCTTCGCCCACTTCGGCTTTCGCTACAGGAATGATCCTGTCGCCTTCAATTTTTACCCAGTTTTTCTTCCGTAGCCAGCCAAGGGCGATCCCGACCATCTGCGGCGGGAATTTCTTTTTTAATTCGGAAAGCGAAAGCGGCTCCTTTAGTGAATTCATGACCTGGCGCTCAGGAAGTGAAATTTGTGCATACTGTTCCCCTTCTTTTGTAAGGTTGTATGTTGTCGTGACCGTTTCTTTTATCTCGCAAAGACTTTTTTCAGCAAGCATGAATGCTGATTGCATGGAAGCTTCAATGCTTAATCCCGAGGCGGCAGCAAGGTCTTCAGGTGAAAATCTGTCTTTTTTGGATAGTGACAGTAAAACACGCTTTTCATTATTTGTGAGATTGATTGTGAGGGTCATGATATGGCATCAGAATGGACAGCAGGATATTTAATCATTTTTGATAGGTTTTTGGGTTGTATTTGTAAATAACAACTATTATGGTTGTTATTTATTAATACAACCAAATCAATTGTTTTTATATATAAAAAAAACATATAGTATTTTACTTATGCCTAAGAAACTTTATGTTATATCAGGCGATGTGGTCTCTTCCCGCCGTATAAAAAATAAGGAGTTATTCCAGGAACGGCTGGAGAAAATATGTGACAGTATAAACATGGACTACTCAGCCAGCCTCTATGCTGAATTTAAGATATTAAAAGGCATAGACGAAATAGAAGGAGTCCTGCTAAATATATCGAAAATTTATAAAATAATCACTTCGATATTGGAGCAACTATATCCGTATTCGATGAGGTTTGCGTTTGCATTTGATTCTATAGATACTGCTATAGAGACACATGATGCGTCAAGAATGGATGGACCTGCTTTTCATAAAGTATCAGATCTTATTAAAAACCTGAAAGAATCAAAGCTTACCTTCGCAATGTCAACTGGCAATGATATAACAGATAACCTGATAAGTGGACAGATCAATTCAATTATTTTATTAAAGAAAAACTGGTCAGCAAATCAGCACTTGATAGTAAGAAAATATAAGGAAACAAATAATCAATACGAGGTGGCAAAAGAGCTTGGGATAACACAGCAGGCGGTATCGAAAGCCCTCACACGTTCTATGTGGAAAGAGATACGGTATATAGAAGAAGAATTAAATAAAGTGCTTGAAAGTATGGATAGAACTATCGGAAGATAAATATGATTTTCAGGGAATTGAACTATATAGATGGATTTATCCTGTTGGGCAGCTATATCATATTACTGGGTACAAGCGGAATTTTGGTGAATTATATAATATCGAAAATTTCATCTGAGCCTGTCACCAACAAGATAAGTAAGGAAATTCGCGACACAGGATTTGTTATTGGAAAATGCGAAAACCTGCTTATCCTCACTTTTATGATCCTTGAGGCTTATACTGCCCTTGCTCTGGTATTTGCCGCTAAAGCCATTGTCAGGCGGGAAGATATGAGTAAAAACACTTTATTTTTTCTTGCGGGAACCATGATTAACGTGACCTATTCAATAATGATCGGATTGATACTGAAAATCTTAATAGGGAATTAATAACAAGCTATTTTTAATCCAAACCCATATTGTAAAAAAATGGTTCAATTAGAATGGGCTTATGATAAAAATCTAATATTGAGAAATGTCAATGATTTCACAAAAGAAGAAAAAATAGAACTGGAACCATTCATTTGCAGACTTTGCTATGAAGAAAATAATGAACAAAAAGAAGTTATAGCAAAAAAAGGAGAAATAAGAAAGCATCATTTTGCTCTAAAAAACCATTGTCACTCTCCAGAAACAATAGCTCATTCAAATGCTAAAGATGAAGTTTATCGCCTTTTAAACGATCATTTGGAAAAAAATGAATCATTCTATATCGGCGTAAATATTGATTCCCATTCTAATTCACAAGAAAAGGAACCAAGAATTCAACGAATTAACTTTCTAAAAAATATAAACAATATCAAACGTGAAAAAGGTTTAGAAAATGGAAGAAGACCTGATATTAGCTTATTGAACAAAGAGGGTAAAGTTATACGGGCAATAGAAATTGTTGTCTCAAATCCACCTGATGATTTTAAAATAAAAGATTTGACAGAAGCGGGTATTGAATTAATAATACTTAAAATTGAACCGCCAGATTGGATTGAATCAAAATTGCATCTTGAAAATGAAATTAAATTCATCATTAAAAAAAACGAAATTTATAATCCTTTCATACCTATCTGCATAGAACAGAATGGCGATGGGCAATTTTGTATTGATGATGAAGAAAAGCGCCTGCTTTGCTTCTTAAGAAAAGAAATTAAGGATAAAATATTGGATTTTGAAAAATGCCCAATATATTTAAAACATGATTATCCTCGATGTTCACATATTCTGCCTTCCGGGAAAAAGTGTAATCGATTGCTTCTGAAATCAGAACAGGAAAATTGCGGTCATTGCGCACAAATGAAAAAAGGGAAAATCATAAAAGAAAAACAAATCGAAAAACCAATAATAACCGATTCCGGATTCACTCCGGCCAATAAAATTAATAAACCTGCACCTGTTGAAAATGAAAAAAGAATAAAAATTACCGATCTCAACCTGCCAGCCCAAATAAAACAATTTTACATGGATTCAGGGATCCAATCCCTCTACCCGCCACAGTCAGCAGCGATTGATGCAGGTCTCCTCGAAGGCAAAAACATCGTAGCCGCTATCCCCACAGCTTCAGGTAAAACCCTGCTTGCGGAATTTGTCATGCTGCAATCGGTATTGAATGAAACTAAAAAAGGAAAAGCCCTCTATATAGTGCCTCTTCGCGCTCTTGCAAGTGAAAAGTATGAGCGTTTCCGCAGTTTCGAGAGCATAAAGAAAAGCGACGGGCGCGGAGTTTCAACTGGCATTGCCACAGGTGATTTTGATTCCAATGATGAGTGGCTGGGTAATTTTGATATTATTGTTGCTACATCCGAAAAAGTGGATTCACTGCTTCGTAACAGGTCTCACTGGATCAGTGAAATTACAGTAGTGATCGCAGATGAGGTGCATCTTATCGACTCGCCCGACCGCGGGCCGACACTTGAGATAGTACTCGCGAAATTGATGAAACAAAAACCGCAGATAATAGCGCTTTCGGCAACTATAGGGAATGCCAGGGAAGTTGCAAAATGGCTTTCTGCCGGACTTGTTTTAAGTGAATGGCGTCCGATCGTATTAAAAGAAGGAGTCTTTTTCGGGAATGCCATTAATTTCGGGGACAGGAGCCAGCGCGAGGTCAGGGAATTCCACAGGGACAGCGCCATATCACTCGCTGCCGATACTATAAAAGAAGGGGGACAATGCCTTGTTTTTGAAAGCAGCAGGAAGAACACTGAAGGTATGGCAGGGCGAGTGGGTATATCAATATCTGAACTTCTTGATAATGATACCAGGGAAAAACTAAAAGTTCTCGCGGCAGAAGTTCATGAAACAAGTGAAGTGGATACTGCAAAAAAACTTGCGATGTGTGTTGCGAACGGCAGTGCATTCCATCATGCAGGTCTTATCTCAGAGCAGCGAAAGCTCGTCGAAGCAGGATTCCGTAATGGAATTATAAAAGTGATAGCAGCGACACCCACACTTGCAGCAGGGCTGAATCTTCCTGCGCGGCGGGTGATAATCAAAGGTTACAGGCGTTATGATATGAATTTTGGCCAGGTTCCCATACCCGTTCTTGAATACAAGCAGATGGCAGGAAGAGCAGGAAGGCCGAGGCTTGACCCTTATGGTGAATCTGTCCTTGTTGCAAAAACATATGATGAGCTTGGTGAACTCATGAAGCAATATGTTCTTGCAGGTGCTGAGAATATATGGTCGAAGCTCGGTTCTGAAAATGCATTACGCACACATATCCTTTCTTTGATCGTTACAGGATTTGCAAAAGATATGGTTGAATTGCTGGAGTTCATGCGTGCTACTTTTTATTCAACCCAGCAGGAACCGTGGAGTCTCAAAGTTGTGATTGACAATATAATACGTTTCCTTGTTGAAAAGAAGATGATCGTCCAGAAAGACGGGCTTTTTGCCACCCGCCTTGGAGAAATGGTCTCACGCCTGTATATCGATCCGCTTTCAGCTTCATTGATGATCGAAGGGATGGAAAAGATAGACGAAAAAGGCATACAATTTACAGAAATGACGCTTCTGCATCTTATTGCCTCGACACCCGATATGCGCCAGCTTTATCTGCGCTCAAATGATTACAACTGGCTAAGCGATTTTATCATGAACCACCATACCGAATTCGTACATATCCCGCCCCAGTTCAAAGTTGATTATGAATGGTTCCTCTCACAGGTAAAAACAGCATGCGTGATGCTTGACTGGATAAATGAGATAAAAGAAGAAGACATCGTGAAAAAATTCGGGATCGGAGAAGGGGATATCAGGGCGCTTTCAGAAACAACGCTCTGGCTTGTCCATTCAATGGCTGAACTTGGAACGTTCCTCAAACATTCATCAGCAGGTAAAGCAAGGGAACTTGAAAGACGGGTCGAGTATGGGGCAAGTCTGCAGCTTCTTGATCTTATCCAGATCCGGGGCATCGGGCGGGTACGCGCACGCAAATTATTCGATGCAGGGATAAGGGATATGGAGATGCTGCGGGTGCAGGAGCCAGGTAAAGTTGCAAAGATCATAGGCACAAAAGTCGCGATTAAAGTTTTGAAGCAGATAGGTTCCACTCCCCCACCGGAAGAAAAATTGGAAGAACAACGCAAACTTCATGACTTTGGGTAAATTTAAATAGTTCTCATACTGTAAGAGAATCCAGTGATAAATTGAATTTAACGGGATTATTGTATAGTGGTTATGAGGTATTACTTGCAAGGGAAATAAAGGACAAGCCTGTCCCGGAGCATGTTGCTATTATAATGGACGGCAACAGGAGGTTTGCAAGAACTCGCGGATTGGCACAATATTATGGCCATTTCAAGGGAGCAGATACTACGGAAAAAGTCCTTGACTGGAGTTTTGACCTCGGAATTAAGCAGCTTACTGTCTATGCTTTCTCAACAGAGAATTTCGACAGGGATGAGGCTGAGAAAAACAGGCTTTTTGAACTTATCGGGATCAAGTTCGATAAAATATGCACGGATGAGCGTACACATAAACGCCGGATGAGGGTAAGGGTCCTGGGTAATATAGACCTGCTTCCGCCAGCATTAAAATCATCTGCAAAACATGCTGAGGAAATAACACGGGATTATAATGGCTTATATCTGAATGTGGCTCTTGCTTATGGGGGGCGGCAGGAACTTGTGGATGCGGCACGAAAAATGGCCTGTAAAGTCAAAAATGGAGAACTATCTATAAAAGATATTAATGAAGAAACGATTTCCAATCATTTATATCCTTCAAGCGGTTCTGTTCCGTATGTGGATCTTATAATCAGGACAGGCGGGGATGAAAGAATTTCCAATTTCCTTCCATGGCAGGCAAATGGCAATGAATGCGCAGCATACTTTTGTGCTCCTTTCTGGCCAGAGTTTCGAAGGATCGACCTTCTCCGGGCCATTCGCACGTTCCAGACACGGGAGCATGAAAGACAGAAGAACACAATTATGCGTGTTGTAAAACTTTTAAGCTATTACGGTATGGTGGAAGCAGAAGATGTCATTCGGATATCGAGGAGATCCATATCGATACCGAAAGAAGAGGTTATAAAGATACTCCATGAACTTGCACTCCGTAATGTAGTATTAAATAGCATGATCAAGTGGTAATTTTTTAATCGATCATTTCCCGAATCTTCTTTTCCGCTTCTGGAAATCCCTCAGCACTCTCAGGAAGTCAACCTTCCTGAAATCCAGCCAGTTGACGTCTGTAAAATAAAGTTCAGAATAAACAGACTGCCAGATAAGAAAATCAGTCAATCTTTTACCTCCTGCCCGGATAACAATATCAGGCTCAGATTTAAACAATAAATGGGATTCGATAACATCTTCATTTATATCATCAGGAGATAAGTTCCCCTTTTTTACCTGTAACATGACTTCCTTCAATGCCTTTGTCAGTTCATATTTTCCGCTGTAACCAAGTGATATATCAATAACCATATCTTTTGTTTTGTGTTTACTTATTTCTTTGTCTCCTCTTTTTATGATATTAATATTTGGTGTGATATTTTTAAGTGCAGGCGGAATTTCTGTTGATAGTTTATTGCAGATTTTATTGCTGATGTGGGTGTCCACTTCGATTATATTAATATAAACAGTAACGATTTTTACTCCGGTCTCTTTGCACCAGCACGCAAATGAGTTTAATTTCAGGTAATCTGCATCTGCAAAAAGATCAGTTTCAAACAGTGCAAGAACAATATGATCCGGTATATTCATTTCTTTTATCTTTGTCTTAAGATTCAATTCATATAATTTTGAGATAAATCCCATCGCCCCTTTAATGGAGTATAAGGATAAAGTATTTGCCTGTAAATACCATTTCTGTGACAAATGATGCCAACAAAGGAATATGAGAAACAAATCAATTATATTCTTCTTGGATTGCTGGTTCTGTTTTTTCCGTTTTTCAATGAAAATATTTTCCTGTTAGCCCTTTTGTTTTTTATTGCAGCGATCATTCTTTCATTTGTCCCTGCCAACTCATCATTTTTCCGGTTCTTTGCAAGAGAATCAGACTTAAAAGCGGGGAAGCTTATCAATATGATACAGCTATTCCTGACGACGGGAATTCTCCTGGCGATCAGCCTTTTGATCGGGGTAGACACTGCAGGAGTAAATAAATTCCCATTATTTATTATCGGGGCTGCTTTTGTTATTACAACATTTGGTGACGGCGTTGCGGATATCATACATGTTATTGACAAAGAAAAAAAACAAATCGTGAATAATAAGCAAATCAGGATTAAAATTTATTCTGCAAAATCAAGTATCATTTTCCTGATTTCAGGGAGTATATTTGCTTTATTTATAGGAGGATGGATATCCGGTTTCACTTTATATGTTCCGGTCGGAATGCTGATATTTCTTTCTGTAATCGGAGCTCTTACCGGCGCCCTTCTTGAATCCATGACAAAGGATGAAGATAATATTATAATCCCTTTTGGCTCAGCCATGGTAATGTGGCTTTTTTATATGTTCGGATATAATGTAGATGCTTCTTATCTTATGAAGGTGCTTGTATTTTCGTTCTTTCTCGGTTATCTTTCCTACAGGGCGCATGTTGCTGACGTGTCTGCCATGCTTTCTGCAACACTGCTTGGGGTAGTGATAATAATATCAAGCGGTGTTAACTGGTTTTTTATGCTTCTTGCTTTTTTCCTGCTTGGCAGCGTGTTTACCCGCTATAAATATAATTTTAAATTGGCCAGGGGAATTGCTGAAGGAAAAGGAGGAATCAGAGGATATAAGAATGTGTTTTCCAACTCACTGGCAGGTCTTACGCTTGCCATAGCGTATGGGATCTTTCCCTGGCATGGGCAGGTTTTGCTGGCAGCCTATCTGGGGTCAGTGGCAACAGCATGCGGTGATACCCTGGCAAGTGAGATAGGTGAAACCTATATAGGAGAGCCAAGGATGATCACAACATTCAAAAAAGTAAAGCCTGGAACTGATGGTGCTGTCTCGATCCTGGGTGAGACGGCGGCATTTTTAGGATCATTAGCAATCGCCCTTCTGGCTTTTATTCTGGTATCAATAGACCTTTCCCTTGTAATTATCGTGACAGCAGGAGGATTTATAGGTACGAACATTGATAGCCTGCTTGGCGCAACGCTTCAGCAAAAAGGTTATCTTACAAACAATGGGGTAAATCTTGTTGCAACTATTTCGGGAGCGATTGTTTCAGGTCTGCTTTATTCTGGGCTGTCATAAAATCATAAATTATAAAACCCCCCTGAAGTAATGACCCGTGGTATGCTCACCCTGACAGCGTTTTTCATTCTGTCGTCCGCAAACAGCATCATCGATCGCTTCCCTGTATTCTTTCGTGATTTTTCCTGTCGTCTCTGCATCATAAGTTCCTGCTTCTATCCTGAGGCAGCTAACACCTGCTTTTATTATATCGGGAACATATCCAAGCAAACACAACTCGCGGGAATTCATAATATTAGTGCGCTTGTGCGTGTCCGTTATGACCGGGAATTTAAAGCCTTTTTCATCTTTCAGGAAAATATCTCCTGTCTTTCCTCCTGGAAAAAGACTTCCTGTGAGGTCATGCTCTGATACCATTAGCGGAAAAAAACCATGCACGATGCATTCCGCTGGCCCTGATTGCGCAAGCTCTCTTATTTCATTCAATGTAAGTTCCGGCGATAGTGTCACTCTCTGGCTGAAATTCAAGAAATAATCTAAAGCCTGCCTGTTAAAAATGTTAAGTGGATAATCGATAACAATTGGCTTATTGGCAAAATTTGTTCGAAGATGCTGCAGGACACCCAGATTCGCAACAAGAAAACCATCTGCTATTTCAACCGGGTCTTTGATATCCGGATTTGATTGGGTATCAAGAATATCAAGTTCTTTTAAATCTTTTACAATTCGTGGGGTGCTGATGATATATTTAACACCTTTTGTATGCGCATATTGAATTGCCTCATAGTATTTCTCTTTAGCAAAAGATTCGTTACCTATGTAAATAACATCAGCGCCGCCATCAACAGCAGCTTCAAGACAATCAACAGAACTCATATTGACTGCTAATCTAGGTTTAATCTCAAACTTTCGTTGTTCAAAAGATATTTTCAGTTCACCGCATTCCTTTTTCCATTTCCGGGCGCGGATTTTCGTAAGCTCCTCAATCGCAGATCTTCGGATGGAGTTCAATTCAGAGATGGGTATGAAAATATTCTTATCAAGCTCAAAATCCACTTCTTTTGCTTCAAAAATAGTATTGCCAAGCTTTATTAGCTGTTCAGCGATCGAACTTTTGGAAACTGGTGTTGTTTTTGCAGGATTTACTATATTTCCATTCATGGAAACTTTATTTTCGCCATCATCGATCAGGAGTCCGGGCAGCTCACCGATTTTTGCTTTAAAAGACATTTTTATCGGGATTTTCCTGGCATTCCTTTCCAGTGATGCCATAAGCTTGCTATCAAAAGTCTTGTAGACAACTTCATTCTCTGTAACTTCAATATCAAGAGGTATCTTTACAGTAGAACCCGTGGCGGCTTCTGTGGCAATTTTGTTGCCAATATAGATATTCCTGACCGTAATTCCTGTTTCCCAGTTCCCTATGCCTATACCATCCCCGATCCTTAACGGTGCCCTGATGTCTATTGAGACCAATTTTGTACGTGCATCATAATCAACGGTTTTTCCAAGCATCGTTCCGCGATTATGCGGGTATTTCCTGCTCATTAACTTACCTGCGGGATTCCCGAAAAAGTAACCCGTTGTAAATTCCCTGTTGAACAATTGAAGAAGGGTGTGTTTTTCATCTTTTGTTACCCGGAAATCCGCGGGTGCGGCAGGGTACCTGTCGATAAGTTTTCGATAAACCCGAACTACTCCTGCAACATATTCCGGGCGCTTCATCCGTCCTTCTATCTTGAATGAATCGATACCGGCATCCATCAATGCGCCGATATGCTCGCTCATGTTAAGGTCTCTGGGACTTAGGAGATAACCTTCGACTTCACCGATCCTGTATTTTTTCCTGCATGGCTGGGCGCAATATCCGCGGTTCCCGCTTCGCCCCCCTATCATGCTGCTCAATAAGCACTGGCCTGAATAAGAAAAACACAAGGCGCCATGGATAAAGGTTTCAATTTCGATCGATGATTGCGATTTGATACGGGAAATCTCATCAAGTGACATTTCGCGCGCAAGAACAATGCGCTTGACGCCCATTTCCTGGAGGAACTTCGCTCCTTCAATATTGTGGATCGTCATCTGGGTGCTGGCATGAACCGGAAGAGCAGGAAGCTGCTCCCGAAGCAGGCGCAGGATTCCAATATCCTGGACTATGACCGCATCAGCGCCCGCGTTACAAAGAAAATGCAGATATTCACCTGCTTTTTCAAGTTCCGTATCCTTTACCAGCGTATTAACGGTCACATATGCCCTGACTCCACGGATATGTGCATAATCAATAGCCCATTCGAGTTCCTCATTCGTGAAATTGTATGCAAACTGCCGCGCGCTAAAAAGCGTTCCGCCAAAATACACAGCATCAGCTCCGTTCCCGATAGCTGCGATTAGCGCTTCTTTGCTGCCGACCGGAGCCAGTAATTCAGGTTTGTGCATATAATGTGGTAATATAATGTGCAAAGTTTAAAAAGTGATTGAGCTTGAAATTATCGAGAAACCTATAAACAAATATATATATCTGCAAAAGAATATCCAGTATATAAAAACAGAGGTGGATGAATGGACACTAAGGATATCTCACTTGCAGTGATAATGACACTGTCTTCAGTTGTATTGACTATTAAATGGTTGACACGTCTTGGCAATCCTGCCGACCCTGTGATAATACTGGCAGCAGTTCTTTTAATTGGTTCTCTTGCAGCAATGATATTGCTGCTTGATGGAAGATTAAGAAATATTGAAGAAGGTATTGATGCAAAGGAACGCTCATTAAGGATAAATATCCAGGGTGTTGAAGATCATCTTGATAAGAAGATGGATGCTTTTGTCCAGAAAACAGAGGATAAGATCGGTGAATTCTCAAAGAGGATATATCGCTAAAAAGCATCCCTGACCATTAAAAATATTTTTTCAAGGAAGATCCGGGCCTCATCTGTGTTCCGGATTCTCCTGATATCTACCCGCCCGCTTTTATATAACATCACGCTTTTTCCTTCTAGTTCAAAACGGGCAACGCCAAGGTTTAACGAGCATTTTAACTCATTAGCCCCGATTTCACGCAAGATATCGCATAATTTTTCCATGACGAATTGTTTTCCGAAATTACATTCCGCAATATATCGGGTGGGATCTTCAACACAGGGGCGTGAAAGCCGGATTTCCATAAAGGATGTTTATAGTGAGAATAATATAAGAATCCTGCCATGCAGATAAAATAACTATTATTACTTATCTAAACATGTTATTATATTGGTCGCTGGCTATGCAGCAATACTGATAAAACTATGGCGGAAGAACTAACGAAAGTATCATTCACAAATTAAGAAAGGATTAAGACCTGAGGAGTTCAACATATTTACTATATTAAAAAGAAAGAACGATCCCTGGGAGGGGTTACTGGAAAATAAACAGGCACTGGAAGTGGGATAATATGGAAAATGATGAAGACTCAATTAAAGTGGGGAATGATGAAGAAACAACTAAACCTCCTGGCAGGCCCGTCTGGAGCGGCAGTATCACAATAGGGCTTGTCAATATACCGGTCAAGGTCCATACAATGATCCTTGATAAAGCATTTTCATTCAGGCTTTTGCATAAAGAAGACGGACAGCCCTTAAAATATGAGCGGGTCTGCACAAGGGATAATAAAGCGGTTGATTGGAAAAATACGGCAAAAGGATATGAAATACGAAAGAATGAGTTTATAGTTCTCAAAAAAGAGGAACTGGAAGCCATAAAACCCGAATCGGACCAGAAGATCAAGCTTGATAAATTTATCAGTTTACTCTCAATTGATCCTGTATATTTTGAAAAGTCGTACATCCTTGCACCTGATAATGACCTTGATGCCTACAGCCTGCTGATGACAGCGATCCGGCAGGAGGGTAAGGCAGGGATGGGAACGATCACTATGAGAACAAAAGAATATCCGGTTGTTGTGTATGAATACAAGGGGGTTTTAATCCTGACAACCCTGCGTTATGCTGATGAGGTTGTTAATCCGGGCGATATAGAAGACTTTTCAAAACTCAAAAAACCCTCACAAAAAGAGATAGAACTGGCAACAAAGATCATTCAAGGGTTATCCGGGGAATTTAATATAACCGAATACAGGGATAGTTACAGGGAAAGAATAGAACAACTCATAGAAACGAAGATGAAGGGAGGGGTTGTTGTTGCCCGGGTTCCAAAGAAAGAGGAAGTCAAAGAATTGATGGTAGCACTTCAAGAGACGATAAAAAAGCTGGGCAAATGATGAACAAAAGATGCTGCATCAGCAGCACCCTTTGAAATCTTTGCACAGTTTGGCGCATTCTTCTGTACATTTTACATTGAATCCGTCGTCTGTACATTCAATGGTTGCAACCTCTTTTCCGTCGCTTGTTATTTTGAATTCCCTTGTTTTCATTTCTTTTCACCTCCTCCGTAATTATCGGATATACGATAATAAGACATTAAAGTATTTAATTGTATCGGTTATCCGATATAAACCAACATTCTTATACATTGTACCCAATATAATATTCATGGATTGCTGTGATATGAAAGGCTTTTTGTCCTACCTGATATTGTGGATATTAAGCAAGAAGAAAATGAATGGGGCCGAGATATCAAGGGAACTGGAAATAAGAAGAGGCACAAAACCGAGCCCTGGCACACTATATCCGGCGTTAAAAGAGCTTAAGGACAGGGGCCTGATAGAATCTGATGAGAGTAAATACTATTCTTTAACTGATACAGGAAAAAAAGAATTGAGTTCTGCCTGTAATTTCTTCTGCAGGGCATTTTATGATATGAAAGAAATGATTAACTGCTGCGAGCGATAGTCGTTTTATCAGATGGTTTATACAAAATATTGACAGCAGATAGATTAAATCCATCTGCCATTACTTTCTCTTTATTCGTCCAGAATTGCTTCTGCCGTTTCCCGGTATGCATTCATCACATATGGAATGCCGGAAACTTTTGATGCATCTTCTGTCAGTGCCATTATATCCTGGCGCCCGATGGTTGAAATATTGAACCTGCGTGAGCCTGCCATCAGTTGCTGCAAGCCTGTCCTGAATTTCTGGGCATAAGTGTAGATACCAATTGCGCCGAGTGGAAGGTTCTTTATGTCGTCACCGAAGCGGTCTGCGAGTTCCTCATAGCAAACGAAGATTTCTTCAGGCCTGCTTCCGAATTCGGAAACGGTCTTGGGGAGATCGCCATTTTTAATCCACTGTCCGATATTCTTGCCTACGAATCCGGGGATCATGAGTGCTCTTCCCATACATACTGCCTTGAAGTGTGGTGCGCCCATTGCCAGTGCCTTGTAAACGCCGTCTTCGCTTGAGAAGCCGCCTGCCATTGCAAGGTCGGGTACTCTTAAGCCTTTCTTGCTCATCTTTTCTGCGAACTCATAGATAAGGGACTGGAGATAGAATGTCGGGATACCCCATTCTTCCATCATGGGCCACGGGCTCATGCCTGTTCCGCCAGGTGCGCCGTCAATTGTGAGCAGGTCGATCTTTGCTTCTGAGCAGTATTTAATTGCCATTGCAGCCTCGACCATGGAATAAGCGCCGGTCTTGAGTGTGACTCTCTTGAAACCAAGGTCATGCAGGCGGTCTACTTCATCAAAGAATCCTTCTTTTGTGACAAATCCAAGCCTTGAATGTCTCTCGAATTCTTTTATTGCCCCGTCCTTATATGCAGCCTTTATTGCATGGTCTTCCGGGTCGGGAGTGACGATATATCCGCGCTTCTTAAGTTCAAGTGCGCGCTCGATACTATTGACTTTTATCTCTCCGCCAATGCATTTTGCGCCCTGTCCCCATTTTAACTCAATGGTATCAAGGTCATGTTTTGATGATACATATTCGGCAACACCAAGTCTTGTATCTTCAACATTCATCTGGACAAGGATCTCGCCAAAGCCTTCATTATATTTATTATAAGTTGTAATTCTTCTGTCCATCTCAGGTGAATTCTTGATCTTATTGTGGCTGTCAAGAATAAGTCCGGGATCGATACCGCATACGTTCTCACCGCATACAAGAGTGATTCCTGAGATTGCTGCGCCAGCTGCAAAGTGTTCCCAGTTCTTGCGTGCGATCTCTGTTGAGCCAAGCGCTCCTGTGAAGATCGGGAGTTTCATCCTTACTTTTTTATCCCAGCCATATTCGGTCTCGGTATTAACAATCGGGAATCTGGCGGTATCCGGGTTTGCATCTTCGCCTTCCGGAAGTCCCCATGCGCCCACTGCATAGCCCTGTATATTAAGATGTGAGTAATCTACCGGGTAGTTTTTGTCTGCGCCTGCTGTTATTGTCCCGAAAGGACCGGGATATATGACTTCTCTGCCTCTGAATGAGGATTTGAAGATTTCGCAATTCCCGCGGCATCCGTCAAGACACCGTGTGCATATCCCTGACATAGGGGATACGCTCTTTGAGCGATTATAGGTCTGCGTCGCTTCATTCGCATTTGGTTGTCTAAGATTCATGTTTTTTTCTCCAAGTTGGTTTTCATAAAACTCTATCAAAAAGAGTTCTTCCACACATTGTAAACATTGGGTAAGCGTTCTCTCAAAAAACGCCCGGAAGCGGAAGGGTGTTTCCTCTATTTAAATATTGCGGGATTATCCTGGAGATTTTTTTTATGGTTTATTCAAAATAATGTAAAAACATATAAAATACGATGAATGCAGATATGGTATATTTAATTATAACCTGATTCCATTTAAATTGGAGTGATACTATGACCGAACACCCCTTAAAAATTTATGAAAAATTAGACCCGGAACTTCTAAAAGCAGTTACAAATTCCAGTGAATTCGTTTTTGCCGATGGCGCATTACCCAGGAAATTCAAGTTACTGATAGGTATGGCCTTTGATGCATCCTACGGAACTGTCCAGGGCGTAAAATCGCTTGCCCAGCAGGCAATGGAAGCCGGGGCCACAAAAGAAGAGATCACAGAAGCATTAAGAGTTGCGCAATACCTGAGCGGTGTAGGCTGCGTTTACACAGCGGCACAGGCACTGAAGGAGTTATCTGGCTGAAAGTTTTTTTATTAATTTTCCATAGTGGTCACTGAAGAATAACATTTGTTATGGATAATGAGTAAATGGAACCACAGATAAACGCAGATAAACACAGATTTATTACTACGCTCTCTGAAAATCATATTGATATCTCGGTTACAACTTAAATTATTATATGAAATATATAAATTGTTGCGCGCCCAAAATCATGACGCTTATCTGTGTTCATCTGTGTTCATCTGTGGTTAATATGCCAGATGAAACAAAAGCATCAAAAATCAGCGCGCTCGAAAGAAAACTAACTTGTATTATTCTGATTGATCGCAAATGCGGATTGATTTCAAACGTTCTGAAAAATCTCTTATCATACAGATTTCATCTGTGGTTTTTTCAAAATATTGTAATCTTTTTTGTGTAACTCTATATATTCCATTATTGACGTCAAATCATTTTGAGTTCGTTTTCCATGTGGACAAGATCGAATAAGGTATGCCGAGCATCTTCATTGAAGGTTACAAGAACATCAATATCGCTGTCCGGGCGAAAATCCTCAGAGCACTGAACCAAAAAGGGAGAACTCACGTATCTTCCACTTTTTGCAGAATTCAATTATATTGGTTTTTGGTAAGTCTATGTATTGTTTGCCCATTGATGCACCTTATGTTATCATTTATCGATGAGTTCTTTTTCTGCTTCGGGATTTTGGCTTTTAATTGTTTATAATTATACTACACTTACAATATTAATTAAATCATCGATATGTAAATGTGATGCATTGTTACTTCAAAAAACAAAAGACCATATCTATAAAAACTAAAATGATGTAAAAGAATCCCAAATAAAAAATGCAGGTCTTTATCGATCATGTCCAACGATATTATAACCAGAGTAACCCTCGCAAAAAGCGCCTCGATCCCCTTAGCCAGCGTTTCCGGCGCCGTAAAGAACAGTGCACTTGCTGCAATGGCACAGGCGCTTGATTCAAACAGGGAAAAAATAATCTCAGCCAACACAAAAGACATCTCGGCGGCAGAAAAACTCGCCGACGCAGGCAAGCTCTCAAGATCACTTGTCAAACGGCTGAAAGTCGATGATACAAAAATAGATGAAATGATAGCAGGCGTAAGGGACGTCATGAAATTTGACGACCCTGTAGGGAAAACTCTCTCTGCGCTTGAGCTTGACAGCGGCCTTGAACTGTATCAGGTAAGCTGCCCCATCGGATTGATCGGGGTCATATTTGAATCCCGTCCTGATGTCGTTCCCCAGATAATGTCCCTGTGCTTAAAGAGCGGGAATGCCACAATATTCAAGGGCGGCAGCGAAGCAGGTAATTCCAACAGGGCGATATTTGACGTGCTTGTCAGGGCCATCGAGAGCACGGAATGCATGCCGCATGGGGCTTTTGCTCTTATGGAAACAAGGGAAGAAGTAAACGAAATGCTAAAACTTGATGATTATATAAATCTCATCATTCCACGCGGGTCAAACGAGTTCGTAAAGTACATACAGGATAACACGCGAATCCCTGTGCTTGGACACTCTTCAGGCATCTGCCATGTATATGTGGACAAAGAGGCTGACATGAAAAAGGCTCTTGATGTTTGTTATGATTCCAAGGTCCAGTATCCTGCTGTCTGCAATGCGATGGAGACATTACTTATTCACAGGGATATTACAGGAACATTTCTTCCGAATATGGGAAAGAAATACGATGCAGCAGGGGTAGAACTCAGATGCGATGAGCGATCATTCAACATTCTTCAAAATATGGGGTTCCTGAAAGCCATAATTCATGCAACGGAGGAGGATTGGAAAACTGAATACAATGACCTGATACTGTCAATAAAAATAGTGGATTCGACAGAAGAAGCCATCGATCACATCAACAAATACGGATCACATCATACTGATGCTGTCATTACTGAAAACAATGCCACAGCCAGCAGGTTCATAGACCTTGTGGACTCGTCGAGCGTGATGTGGAATGCCTCAACCCGGTTTGCAGATGGGTTCCGTTATGGGAAAGGAGCAGAAGTTGGCATTAGCACCAACAAGATACACGCGCGCGGGCCTGTCGGCATGGAGGGGCTGCTTATTTATAAGTATGCGCTTCTTGGCAATGGGCATAAGGTTGCGGATTATGTTGGAAAGAACGCCAGGAAATATACACATAAGAAACTAAAGGCGCAACTTTCCGGGAAAATAGGATAAGGAATATGGACTCAATTAAAAACATTGACCGCAAAGACCTTTTTAAAGACCTGAAAAAAATAGTCCTGAAAATCGGTACAACCTCTTTATCAAACGAGGACGGGAGCTTTAACCGCAGGCTGACCGAAGATATCGCAAACCAGGTGGCACATCTTCGAAAACTCGGAAAGACCGTCATAATCGTAAGTTCAGGCGCTATCGGCATCGGTGTAATCCAGTTAAAAATGCAAACGCGTCCCCGTGAAATTCCGCTTCGCCAGGCCGCAGCAGCCGTTGGGCAGAATATACTTATGCAGGAATGGATGACTGCATTCAACAAACATGACCTTAAAGTTGCACAGATATTGCTTACATACGAAGCCTTCTCAAACAGGATGACATACCTGAATCTCAGGAACAGCATCTCGGCGCTCCTTGATGCTGGCGTGGTTCCGATCATCAATGAAAACGACCCGATCTGTGTGCATGAGATAGAGGCGACCTTTGGTGATAATGACAAGCTTTCGGCAATGGTTGCAAGCAAGGTCGAGGCTGAACTCCTTGTCCTTTTATCTGACATCGATGGATTGTATGATAAGAACCCAAAGAAGAACGGAAATGCCAAGCTCATAAACTTTGTGGAGAAGATCACGCCCGAAATCGAAAGTTACGGTGGAAGCCCCACAAGCACAAAAGGTGTGGGCGGGATGAGGACGAAAATCGAGGCTGCCAAAATAACCTCTATGGCCGGCTGCCACATGGTGATCGCCAACAGCGCCATCGATGATGTGGTGATAAAAGTCATAAGCGGGAATAATATCGGTACCCTGTTCCTTGCAAGGAACGGGAAATCCAGGAACAGGACACGCTGGATAATCCTTTCAAAAACATCGGGTAAACTCATCGTTGATAAAGGCGCAAAGGATGCGGTTAAAAATGGTATGGGGCTTTTGCCTTCGGGTATTGTCGGGGTCGAGGGGATGTTTGACCGCGGGGATATTATCGAGATTGAAAGCGAGGGTAAAGTGTTTGCCAAAGGGATCACGGATTATACATCGTCTGAGCTTCTCATGATCAAAGGCAAACATTCGGATATGATCGAGAAGATACTCGGAGTTAAGAATTATGATGAAGTCGTGAGGAAAAGCAATATCGGGTTATTGTGATTTTTTCATATATGCGGCTCCTCCGAAACTCAAAATGTCCGCCTCGTAATATCAAAAAAAGGATTAATAAAAAAAGCATTGCAAAAAAGGTGCTATAAATATTTTAAAAATTTTAGTAATGATTAGTTTTATATATTACCTCATGAGTATTATTATTATAATTCTAATGTGTTCATTTATTATTTATTAAATATGCATAAAAAGGAAATATGAAAATAGTTTATAAGCTTACTCTGGGATTTGTGTTGATTTCACTATTAGTGGGATTTATAGCGTATATCGGATATATAGGAGCAATTTCTGCAAAAATGCAATATGATCAAATTACGTACGAAACCTTACCTATCATTGATGACCTTTATAATATAAAATTATCCATTCTAAGTATAGTTGATCATACAAATGAGATACTCTTTACCTCATTAAACGACCCGGATAAACCGGGTAAAGAAACTAGAGAGATTGCACATGCAATAGAAGCATATAACAGAACATTTGAACATTACGAATTTCTGACAAATAAGTATTCTCCAGAAGAAGAAGAAATTGTCAAAAAAATAAAAACCAATGGTGAGGATATCAAGAGATTAAGTTCTGAATTGATTTTTTTAAAAGATCAAGGCAATAATGAACTAAAAATCAGTGAAAAACAAAGGGAACTAAACCAGGTCGAAATAGAGTTTCTGAAAAATATAGATTATGGATTAAAACACGAACAGAATGAGCTTAATGAAAGAACTAATAATACTAATAATTTAATTCAAAAAATCGTATTTCAAATAATAGTGTTTGGTTTTATTTCATTTGTTCTGGCAATATCAATTGGTTTATTTATATCAAATCGTTTATCTTTTCCAATTGTAAAATTGAAAAATGCCAGTAACGAAATCGGCAAGGGAAATCTGGAGACTATAATAGATATCAATACTAAAGATGAAATTGAAGAGTTAGGTCATGCGTTTAATAAAATGACACACGATTTGAAAATGTCCCTTCATGAACAAAAAATTGCTAATGAACAAATTCAGAAATCCCTCCAGGAAAAAGAGGTCCTTCTTCGGGAAATCCATCATCGTGTAAAAAATAATATGCAAATAATTTCCAGTCTTCTCCTGCTTTCATCTCAAAATATCGAGGATAAAAAATTCATTGAGATATTGGCTGATAGTCAAAGCAGAATAAATTCGATGGCGCTTATACATGAAAAACTCTACCAATCGGAAAACCTTGGGCAAATTAATTTCAATGAATATATTAACGATATGGCTTCAAACCTCCTCAACTCTTATGGTAAAGGTAATGTTAAATTAGAACAGGACGTTGAAAATTGTCCAATAAATATTGATTCCGGAGTAACATGCGGATTGATAATCAATGAGCTTATCACAAATTCCTTAAAATATGCATTTCCGGACGGAAGAAAAGGAATAATAAAAATTGTATTTAAAAGTATAGGTTCCAATAGATTCCAGCTTTCAATAAAAGATGATGGAATAGGTATTCCAAAAGACCTGGATATTCGAAAAACAAAATCATTGGGTTTGCACCTGGTGACAGCTCTTGCTGAAAACCAGCTTCAAGGTGAGCTCATTCTAAATAGGGACAGGGGAACAGAATTCCAAATTAATTTTAAAGGTGTATAAATGACAATAGATAAACAGATACTGGTTGTTGAAGATGAAATAATTATTGGAATGGATATACAAAGGAGATTGAAAAATTTAGGATATAGTGTCCCTGTTGTAGTATCTTCTGGAGAAGAAGCTATAATAAAAGTAAGAGAAAATAATCCCGATCTTGTTTTAATGGATATAAATCTGTTTGGTAAAATGGATGGGATTGAAGCCGCATCGAAAATACATTCTTTTTCCGATATTCCAGTAATATATCTCACTGCATATGCAGATGAGAAAACTCTCGAGAGGGCAAAAATCACCGAGCCTTATGCATACATAATAAAACCATTTAAAGATAGGGAATTACAGATAAATCTTGAAATTGCTTTCTATAAAAACAGAATGGAAAGAATTTTGAAAGAGAGTTATGAAAATTTAAGAAAGAGTAAACAATGGCTCGCTGCTGCTATTGACAGTATCGGGGATGCGGTCATCGCGACAGATGAAAAAGGAATAGTTAAATTAATAAACCCGATAGCACAAATGATGACTGGCTGGAAGGAAGAAGATGCTCTGGGAAAAGACCTGATTACTGTTTTTAATATTGTAACCGAAGGAACAGATAAACTGGTAGAAGACCCTGTTAAAAAGGTGATCCGGGAAGGGATATTCTACGGTCTTGCAGATAATACAATATTGGTGACAAAGACCGAAAGTAAAATTCCTGTTGATATCATTGGCTCACCGATCAAAGATGAGGAAAATATTATAGGGGTTGTTTTGGTTTTCTATGATATCCTTGAGCGTAAAAAGATTGAGAATGGACTTAAAAGAGCCTGATAGAAGAATGAATTCTTAGAATCCCATCTTCTTTGCAATTTCTGCTGTTGCTATTATCGCCCTGGAATCCTCCGGCAATCCGGCAAGCGGCCTTCCCTCAAGATCAAATTTCGCAAGCACCTCATCAAAAGGCACAATTCCTATAAGATCCATCTTTAATTCACGCGCATATTCCTCTATCTGCGCCTGGTTTTGCGGTGTAACCTTATTCGCGATCACATGCATTTGTTTAACCTTCAGGTCAAGTGATTTTGCAAGCTCCCGTATACGCTGTGCGGTCTGGAGGCCGCGGCGTGAGCCATCAGTGACTACAAGAAGTTCATCAACATCGCGGATGATCCTGCGGGAGAGGTGCTCAAGCCCTGCCGCAGTATCGATAATCGTGACATCATAATTCTTAAGGATCTTATCCATTATACCGCGAAGAAGATTATTTGCAAAGCAGTAACAACCTGAACCCTCAGGCCGCCCCATAACAAGAAGGTCGTAACGCGGCATCTCGCAGAGGACCTCATAAACCTTTGATTCAAGCAGGCTCTCCTTATTTGTATCAGGAGGCAGCTTATCCCGCTCCTGAAGCATGAATTCGCGCATATCGCCGATGGTTTTTTCAACTTTTACACCCAGCACATCGGGCAGGTTTGAGTCAGGGTCTGCATCTATTGCAAGAAGGGTCTTGTTCTTTTTTGATATATGCCTGATCAGCATTCCTGCTACGGCTGTTTTGCCGGTGCCGCCTTTTCCTGTTATTGCTATAATTTTCATGTGTTTGATAATTACATGTTGAAACTTAAAATAAATCATCAAGCTGCTTTTACCATCATGCCAATAGTAATATCTTCTATGCTTTTCTTGGGCATTCTTTTCGATGCATCTAGGATTTCTATGGAAATAACTTTCCCATCTTTTGTATAATCTACAATAATTCCATCTGCTATTTCTTTGCTTATATTATATTTTCCAGACTGAAATTTTATATTCATAGCATCTGCATCAGGGTCATATGTTATTTTCATTCTTATTCCTCGTATCTTTCTGGATGTGTATAATAAGCAGTTACAATTACCAAAATATCGTTTTCTGATTTATAAACAGTTCTTAGTAGCTTATCTTTAATAAGTTTATGGACGATTTAACATCACCTTTACTATCGAGAACAGCTTCAGGATTCGTAAGTGATACCGCAAAGAACGAAAAGGGCGCTAAGATCAGTTAGCGCGGCTTCATTTCTCTGTTTTCTTGAACACAATGCGATCAATAGATATCCTGGCATTTTTGAAACTCAGCTTCACTCCTCCGTCCCCGCCGCCAAATTGCATCGGCATCAAGGGCATCCCGGCAGGCATGGAAGGCATAGACATAGGCATTGACCATCCGCCGGGCACTGCCTGGGTCTCGGATGTTGCTTCTGCTTCAGGGGCAGCAGCCTCTGTTTTCCAGCGCTCCATTATCGGGTGCTGGCTTTTCTCAAGGAACTCTTTTAAGGTCTTAAGATCATTAGCATTTTCTTCAGTTGGTAATTTATCAACAAGTTCGGGAGGAATATCTGCTTTTATCTTCTCTTTCAGGTTCTTTGGCATCCATACGACCCGCTTCCATCCGCCATCAGGCTGAATGAATTTTGGCGAGCGGAAATAATTCACGCCAACCCCGAGGAAACCTATGATCTGTTTACCGCCGCCTGTCTGTCCAGCCATTGTTGAGAAAGCAAGGCCGTTAGGGGCAATGCCTGTGAAATCCCTGTCAACCCATCCTATTCCATCCACTTCAGGAATATAAAATCCTACTACTTCAAAGCATCCGCAGCTTGTATGCGGGTATTCGAAGAAAGAATGTATCTTGATGCGCGAATATTCACCGCCCGATAGCGCTACAGCCTTCTCGTTCACGCCTGAATATTCCCCACCTATCGCGTCGATCACTTCGCCTTTTGGAATAGCGAACTGAGGTCCTTCGGGATCAACCTTTGCTGCGGCGCGGCCGTCAAACCAGTTGATAGCCCCGCACAGGGATATCCTGTCAGGTGTAACAACGCATGCATTTGTCGGGGCAAAACTCTGGCATAATGTGCAGCCATAGAACACATCCACGTCCTCGTCATGAAGGCCGCGGGTCCTTGCATCTCTTGCCTCATATATCTTTATTGCTTCTTCTCTTCGTTTATCTACTTCACCAGGATCGGTTATATATGTTGCATCGATCTTCTCAATAAAAGATAATTCATTCTTAAAAAGCATCATTGTGGCTTTAGCTATCTGCTCGAAAGATGTAAGACCCTTCTTAATAGCATCCTTGTTTATCCTCACCCACACATCATACCGCTGGTTAAGATGCATATAACCCTGTATATAATTCTGGAAATCGTGGTTCCGCCTCTCCACGATCGCTTCAAGGTCAGGTTCCACAAGTTTTCCTGCAACCCGGTATATCATCGCATAAGGATGGCGCGAGCCTTCCTCCATCTGGGAGAGGTCAGGACCAATAAGAGTAAATTTTCCGTCCTCTACCTCGTCTACTCCTGCTGCCCTTACAAGCTCAAACCCACGCGATTTGGGACCTGCGAGTTCAACAAACATATCATCTTTCCGTACACGTTCACCCTCAAACATAGGTGAGATTTCAAAGGGAAATTCGTTTGCCATAATTATCGTCCTTTTTCTGTTAATTTTATTATTTAATATATTATTTTGGTAACTGGGCTATAACTTCATCAAGTGCTGCAATGAACACGTCCTGCTTGAGATTACCGAATGACATATCCGCATTCGGATGATAGTATTTATCTATGGAAATTACTTTAATATTTGAGAAATTCTTAAGAGCAGATATGGCCTGGGATGCGTAATAGTAGGTTATTCCGAAAAATACAACAAGGTCATACCCTCCTTTTCCATCAAATCCCGGCCACCGGGGGTCGCAAAGATATGATGCAAGCGCATGCATATTCATATAATGCGCATTAAGTCCCTTATCAGCGAGATATTTATAAGAGTCACCGACAGAAGCTATTTGTATCCCGGCTTTTCCCATTGTGACGACCCGCGCTAATACTTCTTCAGAATCGATCTTTGAACCCACGATCAACAGAGGGCGTTTTGCCTTTGCAAGCATTTTTCCGGGAACTGCCGGCATCACTGCGCGAGCCATTTCGGGTCCGGGAATATTGCCTGTCTGGTAAGGCACAGCCTGGCGGGTGGTGTCGATTACCTTTTCTTCCTGTTTCTTTGCGTTCATTTTTTGACCTCCTTGCACAGGCGGGGAACATTAGTGGGCTGGAATGAAACATCAACTTTCCTGAGCGGCCCTTCAAGTATTTTCTTTTTCTCCCAATCGATCTTCCATCCCTTTTCTTCCAGCAGTTTCATAAGTTGCTCCCTTTTAGCTACCGGAAGGTCCGCTTCATTTCGCACATAAATATGCCAGTCATCCGGCATCTTTTTCAGGTATTTTTCGCTCAATTCAATATAATGGGTGAGTTTTATTGCACGTCCAAGACTGTTATCGCTTGGCCTGAAACATAGTTTGGCAAGAAGCGGCATGAGTTCATCCTTTGTCTCTGCCGTTATCATGAGATGTTCGGGTGCAGGCTCGACATTGATGACTGAACCGTCTCTTCCATCAAGAACATTCCAGGTCTCTTTCCTGTAAGGTTTGCCGATAAAAGCTCTCCTGTATTTGGTTCCGTGAGGCCCTACAACCACGGGGATACCAAGCCTGTTGCAGCCGGTTCCGATAGCGAATGCTTTCTGGGAATAAGCCCCCCAGGCTATCCCAACGGCTCCAACCCTGTTCAGGACGTAATCCGCAATTTCTTCCCAGTTGCCTTTTGTTTTTCTTCCTGCAAATATCGAAGCCACTTTTATTGTTGTGGCAGCTATGTGGGCATTTGAAACGCACGAACCCGTGTTAAGAAGGTTGCCTTTGACGAATCTTCCGGGATAGCGCTCATAAAGGGTCTTCCCTTCTTTATCTTTGAACATTCCCACATCCATGGCAGAGCAGCCCGAAGTAATTATAATATAACTGCGCTGTATCATCTCTTCAACAATATCATAAACATCCTTCGTGCCGTCCGGGTAATTGCCGCATCCTACAAAAGCAAGCACTCCCGGCGTTGTTCCAAGGACAAGATTGCGCCCCTCCTCACGGATCTCAGGGTCGCCGATCTGTCCTCTCCCGATCCGCATTTTACCTTTTTCTTCTCTTATCACACGCTGTGAAGCTTTCTCGATCACATTCAATACAGGTATGTCAGAAGGGCAGCTGTAATCACATCGTCCGCATCCAACGCATCTGTCATGGAGTATCTCAAAAAGCGAAAGGTCGCCTTTTACCGCAGCCGCCATGGCATCCGAAATCGGGAGGCTCTCCGGGCAGTCGCGTGTGCACTGGAGACATTTTGTACATTTTGCAACAAGTTTCTTGAATTCCTCATCATCCGGAAGCGCAGTTAATCCTTTGGCTTTCCTTATCGGCCCCATCTTCATAGCAAGTTTCGGGACAAGTTCCCCGATCTTTTCAAAATCGAGAAGCACTGCGCCTGGCTGCTTTCCACTCACAAGGTCATCGATGATCGCATCCACGCTGTCATTTGACCTGTCCGGTAATCCGTAAGTGATTTTTTCATTCGTGGCAATGACAGGAATATGAAGTTTTTGTGCTTCCTTTAATACATCTGCCCTGACACATTGTTCGTCAGTGACCAGGACATCGGGTATTCCTGACCTGATATATTTAAGTTCCTTGCTCATGGAACCGATGATCTTTGCAGTTTTGTTATAACGCGTCATGTCGTGGGCTGTGCAGCACAATCCTGCGATCTCTATTTTATCGAATTGCCCGTTCCTGTCCATATTATCAAGAATGTACGCAGGCGCCGCAATATTATGCCCCACACATATAACTACGGGTTTTTTGGGATCAAGTATTCCCATTCCGATATCGGCCATCGGGGCTTTTTCATCTGATTTTGGGAATCCGAGGCATGAAATCTGGATGATATCTGCGACTTCCATACCAAGAAGATCAAGCATTCCTGCATGAAGGGCCTTGGACTCAAAGTCCCGCGCTGCCCCTTCCTGGCCTGTATTTGTAGTAGCAATGAGCTGTGTTAGCTGCTCTTCCACATAATCAAGGACAGGACGGAAATCACCGATTGTTTTTGGTTGTATTCCCATTATTGTTTCAGTAAGAGGTGCCTGCAGGTTACTTGGCCCGACATCAATTTTAAAATCTTCCCCGTACTTCTTTATGAGATAGTTCAGGAGATGTCTCCCATGGGCTGAGTGGCATGCAGCACCCATAATACTTGTCATCAGCGCCTGCCGCGCCGACTGTCCCTCCAGGTCTATCCCGCACGCTCCCTCCTTATTCCCTGTAAGATCACATTTACCGTATGTGCAGAAATCACATGTATCGCCTGTCGGTGTATAAACCGGGTTATACCGGTCAATAACACGATAATCCCAGTCCCGAAGACCAATGATTTCTGGTCTGGGCGTGGGCCCTTGCGCAATTTGTTCTTCTTCTGCGCCCACTTTACCTATGTTTATCTGGACATTCTCCAATCCTTCTATTACAAAACTTCCTTTCTTTAGGGTCATTTATTTTCTCCGCTGATTACAAATATTTGAATGATTTTTTCTCCTATCCTCACTACCTCAGATGCTATTATAATTTACCAATGCTCTTTGAATCCTTCTATTTTTTTTTAATTGATTATATCATAATTCGCATCGCTATATTTATATTTTATCATCATCATCCATTATATTTTTTTAAATATTTGGTAAAAACCATTAATATTATCATATAAAAAAACAATCAGAACCCGGTCAATGAATATTTACTATAAAAATACAATTATCAAAGCAAATCACCACGTTTATGAACCTGCAGAAGATTCTTTTCTGCTGGCAGAGGCAGCTCTGGATGAGATAAAAGGTTCGGAGCGGATTTTGGAAGTGGGCTGCGGAAGCGGTATAATCTCAGCTGTTATTAAGAAAAATACAAATGCAAGGATCACAGGTATCGATATAAATCCTTATGCGGCAGCATGCACAAGAGACAACGGAGTTGAAGCAATAAGGGGTGATTTATTGAACTGTATCAGGGGGAAATTTGACATAATAATATTCAATCCGCCTTATCTTCCTACTAATGAATCTGAAAGGACGAACGACTGGATAAATATTGCACTGGACGGGGGATACGATGGCAGGCAAATAATTAACCGGTTCATTGAGGATGCTGTACATCATCTTGAAGACAATGGGCGGATAATTATTCTTCTTTCCTCATTCACGGGAATAGGAGAAGTAAAATCAAAGATGAAAGAACTGGGTTATGATATAAAAGAAAAGAACACAGAGAGAATTAGTTTTGAGATACTTCTGGTCATAGTAGCAACAAAAAGGGATGAAAAAACCATTTTTTGACCATAGTTGACACTATATCATAAAATGAGTCCCTTCATTTCCTGATTTAAACTTCTATCTCTGCAAACCTGTCAATGTCTGTCCTGTGACCCCAGATATCCCCTGTTAACAATTTTATATTTTTCATTTTTAAAAGCGTTTTTGTAGTATTAGATATTGTTTTCTGGTAAGATGACGGCAACTGTATTCTTTTTAACTTTTCCGCTTTGTTTACCAGTTCGAATATGTTTTTTTCAGATGGCCTGAAACAGAAATGTACATTTTCTTCTTTCCCTTCAATATCTTTGAGGTCTTCTTCGGAGCCAATTATTCTGAAAACTACTTTCATAAGATAATTATTAGTGATTCATACTATTTATATTTTTTACTTTCTTTTATCTTTTTAAGTACCTCTTGCAACGGTAAATCCTGATTTGCTTTTGGTAGCTTTTGCATACTATCAAATAATTGTTTTCATGCGCCTGAAAAACCTGCGCATTATCTGGAATATAATTACATATAAAGGTACGATCCTCCCTCCCGGACGGGTTCTGCCTTCCCTGATGGCTTTCAATACTGATTCCATAAAAGGTTCTGCATCTATTTCCGTAAATCCGATCCCGATCGTTGCAAGCATGTGTGAATCACTTCCTCCCACTTGCGGTTTTCCTAACTCCAATGCCATTTTTTCCGCTTTTTTGTTCTCCCTGAATATGCATCTTGAATTGAATGTCTCAATTGCATCAACATCAAGCCCTTTCACATTACCCAGGCTCCTGGTCTTAAAAGGATGCGCTGCTATTATAACGCCTCCGAGTTGTCTTGCAATACTGATCGTCTCCTGAGGGGAAAGATCCGGGGGAATGCTCCCCCTTGCCCCCAGTACGATAAGATGACCCTGCGTGGTTGATACTTCTATGCCAGGAATAACCATCAATGGAAGATTCAAATCCTTTGCACGCTTGCGGGCAAGAAAATTCCCGGTTATAGTATTGTGGTCGCATATTGCGATCCCGTCCAGATCCTTTTCCACAGCCCTTCTCAGGATATCATCGATAGTCAATCCGCTGTCTGAGGAATGATTTGAATGGATATGCAGGTCAAAACGCATATTCCTTGTATTTCTTAAGATATACAAAAAAATACCTGTGCTATGAATTGCTGCATATACCTGACAATTCATCTCCTAAGAGATAGCAAGAAACTCATATTATAATGATTATTATCATATACCCCATGATTTCCACTGGAAAATATCAGTAAATCTATAACTCCAATTCAATTCGAAGTCAAAGATATATTTATCATCAGGCGGTATGATATTATCAAGCAGGTGATAGCAAATGAACAAAAAAGTAGTAATTCTGATATTATTAATGACAAGCATTGCGATTTTTAGCGGGTGCGTCTGGCAGGACATGAAAACAATAGATGAGGAAAATAATACCGGGAACATTACAATCTCCACGATTCCCGGGTCAACTCAGGAATTGAAGAAATTCTCATCAGCATACGAATTGCGGGAATATCTGAAAGCAAGTTCGCAAAGTACAGGTGCATCCGGTGGTTTCTGGATGGGAAGGGATCTTGCAATTGCAGAATCAGGAATGGGAAGGGCAACGGCCGTGCCAGCGGCAGCTGTTCCTAACGGAGAAACAAAGAGCATTCAAGCCCCTTCCGGGGACACAGCAACGGCTTATTCAAAAACAAATATCCAGGTTGAGGGCGTGGATGAGGCTGATTTTGTGAAGAACGATGGAAAATATATCTATGTTATTGCCCAGAACAGGCTTGTTATCCTGGATGCATTTCCTGCATCTGAATCAAAAATCCTTTCCTCCACATTGATCGAGGGAAGGCCAAAGGATATATTCGTGAATGGCGACAGGCTCTTAATTTTCATAGAAGATACTGATACTGTCTACGGTATTCCGGAATATGATTATATGCCAAGGCCAAGAGACACTATGAAAACAGTAGCCCTGGTATATGATATCTCAAACAGGAAAAATCCCGGTGAAGTGGCGAATTACAGTGTCAGTGGCAGTTATTTCCAGTCAAGGATGATAGGGGATAATGTATATTTCATCGCAAAGGATCAGGTTTATTATTACAATGATTTCGTGGATATGCCTGTCATAAGAAAAGGGTCAGCCAGGATCATGGCCCCTGATGTGTATTACTTTGATAATCCGGAACAGAATTACGTTTTCCATACGATCGCTTCTATCAATATTAAAAAAACAGACAGCATCAATGCGAAGACATTCATGATGGGTTATTCTGACAATTTGTATGTTTCCCGGAATAATATATACATCACTTACAGGAAAAATATGCCCGTATTGTATTACGAATCGCAGCGTGAGGAACGGTTCTATGAGGTGGTTTTGCCGCTACTTCCACAGGATGCCCGCAATAAGATAAATGAGATAAAGAACAGTAACCTTGGCCAGCATGAGAAATGGGATAAAATATCATCCATTCTTGAAGATACTTTCAACAGGATGACGGAAAAAGAAAAACAACAATACCAGGAAGATGTCCGGAAAGCAGTTGAAGAATATGAAATAAAACTCGCACAGGAAAGGGAAAAGACGGTCATCCAGAAAATAGGTATTGAAAATGGCGCTATCGAATATAAGACTAAAGGCGAAGTGCCGGGAAGCCTTCTGAACCAGTTCTCCATGGATGAATCCGGGGATTATTTCAGGGTTGCCACCACTTCGCAGTTCTGGACACAGAACAGCAACACCCAGTACAATAACGTATATGTCCTTGATAGCGATCTTAAAATTGCGGGGAAACTTGAAAAAATAGCTCAGGATGAAAGAATATACTCCACACGATTCATCGGGGACAGGCTATACATGGTGACATTCAAGAGAATGGACCCGTTGTTCGTGATAGACCTCAAAGACCCCGGTAAACCGCAAGTGCTTGGCCAGCTCAAGATTCCAGGATTCTCAGATTACCTGCACCCGTATGATGAAAACCATATAATCGGGGTTGGTAAAGAAACCGCCGAGAATGAGTGGGGCGGCGTGTCGATAAAAGGTGTGAAAGTGTCGCTCTTTGATGTATCTGATGTCAATAATCCAAAACAGATAGATACTTATGAAATCGGAAAAGCCGGAACGGATTCCGAGGCACTTCGTGACCATAAGGCATTCCTCTTTGATAAGAAGAAGAATCTGCTTGTGATTCCAATCAGGGAGGTCACGGAGAAAGGGCAATTTGACAGCAGGTATGGCTATTCCAGGGAAAAAGTATGGCAGGGCGCTTATGTATTCGATTTGACCCCAAACGGCTTCAAGCTCAAGGGCAAGATATCGCACTTCGATGATTTCGAGGAGCAATATTATTACTGGAATTCACCAGGCGCAGTTCGCAGGTCATTATTCATGGATGATGTGCTCTACACGATATCCGCAAGAAAGGTTATGATGAATGATCTTAAGGATATCAGCGGGATAAACAGCATCGATCTGCCGTTCTCGAAGAACCTGTACAATGAGTATGGGTGGAACTGATATTTGGAGTGCAATTGAAACTGCAAAGGAGATACTGAAAATAGATTCAAAGACAGCTAAATGGGTTGCATCTAATGCGCTTGCCGAATTAACAAATGAGAAGGTACAGAAGAGATTGCGTGGATAAAAGCCTATTATTTCCTTTTTTCCATCATCTCATCCAGCAGTTCCTTTGCCCTATCAGCCCTTACCTTCTTTTCCCTGACCATAATATCGGCTATTTGATCCACCAGGTCACCGGTTGCACCTGCCTGGATCGCCACATTCCTTGAGTGAAGCCCCATATGACCCCTCTGGATACCTTCTGTAGCAAGCGCACGCATTGCTGCGAAATTCTGGGCAAGACCGAGAGCCGCAAATACCTCTCCCATTTCTGTAGCTGACTTTACTCCAAGGATCTTTACAGCTGCGCGCGCTATCGGGTTTGTCTTTGTTGCTCCGCCCACAAGACCTACGGCCATTGGCATTTCTATTGTTGCGACAAGATCGCCATTTGCATTTTTCTCATAGCACGAGAGAGGACGGTAAACTCCGCTTCGCGATGCGTAAACATGCGCTCCGGCTTCTATTGCCCTTGTATCATTGCCTGTAGCAAGCACCGCTGCTGAGACCCCGTTCATGATACCTTTGTTATGGGTCGCTGCCCTGTACGGGTCGCCTGCAGCAAAATGATATGCTGCAAGGATACCGTCTACAACTTCTTCTCCACCTATTGCCTCTTTCGGGAAAACCGCTTTTGCCCTCATCAAACGTTTATCTGCAAAATTTGAAATAATCCTCAGGTACACGCGCCCTCCCGTGAGTTCCTCAATATAAGGCGCCACAGTTTCGGCCATCGTATTCACGGCATTTGCACCCATGGCATCCCTGCAATCCACCACAAGGTGCGTTATGAGCATTTTCCCGGAAGGCGTGTCAATCACCCTGACTTCCACATCCTTTGCGCCTCCGCCGAATTTAACAAGTATCGGGTCAACATCATTTGCGCGCCTGATTATTTCATCTTTTTTCTCAAGGATATTCAGTCTTGCGCCGTTCGGGTCTTTTATCCCGACAGCCTGTATCTGCCCCATCATAACAGGACCTGTGCTGCTCGTTGTGAATCCCCCGCCTTCCCGCGCCATCTTCGCCGCATTGCTCGCTGCGGCTATGACTGAAGGTTCTTCAATAGCCATAGGAATAAGATAATCCCTGCCATTAATCCGGAAATTCACAGCAATACCCATCGGTACTTCCATAACCCCAATGAGGTTTTCCACCATCCGGTCAGCGGCATCAAGTGAAAGCGCGCCAGTTGCGCCTATGCATGATGCTTCTTCTTCAGAGAGACCTGAAAATTCGGACACTATTTTGAGCCTTTCTTCCGGGCTCTGCTTATAAAAACCTGATATCTTTGATGTTTTTGCCATTTATATTACCCGCAAGAGGATTTTAGATGGCAGGAGGGTATAAATAAGTATCCAAAAGCTTTATCAATGTATCAAGACGTACAGGGTATTCCAATTCCAGATTATCCGGTGAATTCTTATGACTCAAAGGACAAAAGCAAAGAAGAAAAGACTGGCAAAACACCAGAATCAGAACCAGCGCCTCCCGGCATGGGTTATTGTAAAGACCAAGAGAAATGTAATGACCCACCCGAAGAGACGCAACTGGAGAAGAAGCACACTTAAGGTTTAAAGTGATTATTATGGCAGATATTGAAAGAATTTATACTATTCCCCTTTCGGATGCAAGGAAAGTTCCGCGCTGGAAAAGAGCAGAATGCGCAGTCAGGAAAGTAAGAGCATATCTTGGGAAACACCTGAAGACAGAACTTGACGAGGTCAAGATCGACAAGACCATCAACGAGAAACTCTGGGAGAGAGGCTCAATGAAACCGCCATTGAAATTAAGAGTAAGGGCGGTCAAGTTCGAAGCCGGTGGCGTTCAGGCTGAACTCGCCCCGGAATAAATTTTTTTTGGGGCCTAGTTGAAACGTAAATTGAATATTTCAGGCAGCCCCGTACTGGGCGTTTTTGCAACGTGTACGGATGAATTTGTTTTTGTACCTTATGATGCATCTGATGAAATCATAGGGGAACTGGAAGAATCACTTGGTGTTACAGCATGCCGTACTGCTGTAAGCGGAAGTTCCATCATAGGTTCATTGATGCGGGGAAACAATAGCGGGATGATGGTAGCAGGTTTTGTCCTGGAAAAAGAGATCAGGGCTATAAGGAAACATATCAAAGCAGCAAGGTTAACCGAAGAACACAACGCAGCAGGAAACCTTATTTTAGCCAATGATACGGCTGCCCTTGTTCATCCTGACCTTTCTGAAAAGTCCATCAAAATAATCCAGAGAACTCTCGAGGTTGAAGTCCGGAGAGGCACTCTTGGCGGTTTAAAGACCGTTGGAATGGCAGGTATAGCCACAAACAAAGGTGTACTTGTTCATCCTAAATCAAGTCCTGCCGAAATATCGGTAATTGAAGAACTGTTCAAACTACCAGTCAATATAGGAACGGTTAATTTTGGTTCTCCCCTGGTTGGTTCAGGTATTCTTGCCAATTGTAAAGGCTATGTGGTCGGCGAAGAAACCACCAGCCCTGAGATAAGCAGGATAGAAGATACACTGGGGTTCCAGTAGATTTTTGCGATAAATTGAGCTGAACAGGTTCGTAGATGAACCATAATGTCGTAGGACTGAGGCTAAGTTATGGATTAATAATTAACAACAACCAAAATATTTATATAGTATTGTGCTCATCATAAGTATGAGCAGGCATATTTTTTATGTCACTCCCACACACACCTATCCAACGCCTGCTCGCAATCATAAAATCTTTATGCAATCACTCTTATTAAAGCCCGTATGGCGTTAACTTATGCAAAAGCAGGCGTTGATATCGATACGGAAAACCGGGCAATAGCTGCCCTTGCAAAACATCTTACTTATAAACGCAAAGGTCGTGGCGCCCCGATAACAGATGTTGGCCATTATGCGGGTCTTATTGATTTTGGGGAATATGCTCTTGCACTGACTACAGACGGTGTGGGTTCAAAGGTGCTGATCGCAAATGAAATGAAAAGATGGAACACAATCGGGATTGACTGCATCGCCATGAATGTGAACGACCTCCTGGCCATGGGGATAGAGCCTCTTGCATTTGTGGACTATATCGCCATACATGAGCCCAATAATGAAATCATGGGACAAATCGGGGAAGGACTTGCAAAAGGCGCCGAGATATCAAGGATGACCATCGTAGGAGGGGAAACTGCGACCCTGCCGGATATTATTAATGGCTTTGACCTGGCAGGAACATGCCTGGGGATGGTCCAAAAAGACAGAGTGATCACAGGAGAGAGGATCGAAACAGGTGATGCCATTGTCGGGATACCATCAAATGGTGTTCACAGTAATGGATATTCCCTCGTACGAAGGATCATAAAAGATGCGGGTCATTCATATCATGATCCGTTTCCATACAATGAAGAGAACACCATAGGGGATGAATTACTGGTGCCTACCAGGATCTATATGGAAATACTGGATGCGGCAAAAAAGTTCGATATTCATGGGCTTGCCCATATTACCGGAAGCGGGCTTATGAAACTTCACCGCATCACAAAATATGGATTTGACATCAATGATCCACTGGAACCCCAGCCGATATTCAGGTTCCTGCAGGAAGAAGGAGAAGTGGAAGACCTTGAAATGTATAAAACATTCAATATGGGTATGGGTTTTGTTGTTGTAATTCCCGGAAAAGATGCAAAAAATGTGGCAAAGATGTCGGGTGGAAAAGTAGTAGGGGAAATTGTGGATGAAGGGATATATGTGAAAGGGTTGGAAATTAAATGAAATGTCAATCATATTTCGTGACCGTCATATAATCATTTTTCATTTTTATTATTATTTTAACCCCTTTATTTCTCATGGAAAATTAAATAATGATAAACATTATTATGATGGAAAAATTGTGCATGAAATTAGCCACTCACTATCGATTCAGAATCTAACATGAATGATAGATATTGATAGTAGCACATTAATGTCATTCTTTCGAAATATGTTTACTGTTTTACCTGCATTTCATATGGAAAACATTCTAATCAGTAGTTACATATTTTCAATAGTTTCATAGAAACGCTTACATCTTTTCGGATTGTTGTTATCACAATGTCAATTGATGAAAAAGTACAGTCTATTCTGGCGGATATTGCAGAAAAAGGCAGCGTTCTTATTGCATTTTCAGGCGGCGTGGATAGCTCCGTCCTTGCAGCACTGGCATTCAGGGCACTTGGAGAAAAAGCAATTGCTGTCACAGCAGATTCACAGACACTTGCCCCAGGTGAGCTTGATCACGCAAAAGCAGTAGCAAGAGAGATCGGGATTTCACATAAGATTATATGCTACGATGAACTTGGCGAGCCCGGATTTGCAGAAAATCCCGTGGATAGATGTTATCACTGCAAAAAGGGACTTATAAGGGAGCTAAAAAAAATAGCAGCAGAGCATGATATAAAAACTATTATAGAAGGAACAAATATTTCTGACCTGAAAAACCACAGGCCAGGCCACAGGGCTGTCATTGAAGAGGAGATCTGTAATCCTTTTGTGGAATTTAAGGTCACAAAGGAAGAGATCAGGGAGATTGCCCGGAAACTTGGTTTATCTGTGGCAGATAAGCCTTCGATGGCATGCCTTTCTTCCCGCTTCCCCTATGGACAGATGATCACGGCTGATGCTTTAAGGCGCGTAGGAGCTGCCGAAAATTATCTTCGTGACCGCGGATTCAATGTGGTACGTGTGCGCGACCATGCCGGATTAGCCCGCGTCGAGATCGCGCCGGAGGAGATGGCGCGCCTGGTGGAAATGCGCGATGCGGTTTCTATTGAGTTTAAAAGGCTTGGATTTTCTTATGTTACGCTTGATCTCATGTGTTTCAGGAGCGGAAGCATGGATGAGGTATTGTGATATGATTTGCGGTTATTTTTGAACTTCACTAACAGTTTAAGGATATCTCCGTAAAAATTATTTTTTCATGACAGGTTTTTTTCCTTTCTCTGAATCCCATTCCTTTAAACAGCATAATACGATCGCTATTCCCATCAATATGAGGAACCCCCCGTCAAATATAGTTGATACCTGGATGAAATTACCGCCGCCGAGGTCCATTGTGATTGATTGCACAAAGACCAGCAAAAAGAATCCTACCATAATTGTTAAAATGCCTGTTCCAAAGAAAATCTCCCTGTCTTTCATGATAATTGCATCCATTTCATATTTTTCAGAGATGTTTAAAAATTTATTTTAATTGATAAATTATGACATCCTTGTTTTCGAATATCTTATCAAAATAATTTAGTCGTGCACTTGAATTGAATTTATATCCCATCGTAGATTTTACGACTGTTTCAGGGTACTCAGGGGTATTAAGATTGACATCCCGGGTCATGGGAGTGATATTAGCTCCAAGCATCATCACCGGTATCAAGTAATTCATACTTTGTCTGGATATATACACTATATTTGCACCATATTTCCCGGCAATTCCCTTCGCAACCTCCTCAGAATCAGTGGCGAAAAACCTAGAGACATCCGCTACTTTCTCATCCTGCTCAAATTTGTCATATAAGGACGCAGGCCTTGCTATTGTAGTCCTTATAGCCTCTGATGCGTAACTGATGACAGGCTCTTTTCCCGCAGCTTTGATCTCCAGTCCATAATCCCACCATGCAAGAACCTTACCGGTTTCTTTATTCTGTAAAAATTGGATCGCTTTATAAGTATCCTCTGAGATATGATGTCCTGTAGTATCCCCGACCGAATCAAGGAAATAAGGATGTTGCGCATCATAATATGATGCTGAACCCTCCTGGACCCTGTATAGCTTATATGCCCCATTTTCCCCGAAATCTTCTGCCAGCATGGCATCTTTTTGTTTACCCAGATAAAGATAATATACGCCAAGAGATGCAAATATGATAATAAGAATCAATGAAGTTGCTTTGAGGAATCCTGGATTTTTTTCCTCTGCGGGTTTGTTAAGTAAAGTCAGGATACTTGGTGTTCCGATGATAAGTGTAAAAAGTATGAGTGTCACAAACCCAAAAGCATAGCCCATATATGGCTTATCGAATACAGAATATGTATATTCAATTGAAACCAGGGACTGGCTCAGGTACAGGGAAAAACCAATTAACAGGGTAATATTCACAAGCGCCAGTATCCTGTGAATATTGGCAGATTTTATGAAATTAAAAAAGATCATCAGGGATGACACGCCTATTATTAGTAGTATCCCGGATGAAATTGTGTTTATTTCCATGAACCACCACGGGAAAATCATTGGTTTTGCCAGGACGCTGAGCGCGGTTATTACCAGCCATGCTCCAAACACAAGATGCACAAAACTGAGAGCTTCCCTTAATCCCATGCCTTTTATTTTATCTATGAGCTTTCCTTCATACGATACCATATCTGTCTCCTCATTACTGTTTAATGATGCTGCACAGGGGCACCAGCCCGTTGCTTTTCTTATCATTTCCATGACGTTTAAAGGTAGAAACACATGTCAATATATGCAGGTTGACTATATAAAAATAATGGTTAAATTGCTGTGTTGAATACTTGAAATTATTTCGCCCCGAATCCGCCGCGAATAAATCTCAGGAGATCTTCTTCATCGTCATTTTCCTGATAGTTGTATGTTTCTTCTTCATCCATTTTAAATTTCCAACCCCAAAAGATTATCTTCAACAGTAAAAGCACCCCTGCCACAGTCCATACATGAAACCATCGCAATTCCCTGAATGAAATCTGCGCTAGTTAACGGTATTGACTGTTTACAATTAGGGCATACATATTGTTTATCGATCATAACTACTCACATCTCATTGTTTTATTCATAATTCTGCGATAACGTGACATAGTGCCACATTAATAATATGGTATCAACCTGTAATTGCTTCCCGTTTTTCAATTGCAGGAAAATAACAGGAATATCATAATGAGCATGATGATATAAAAAGTTATCGCTGTTCAAGTACGTTCAGAAAACAGACTGAATATATTGCTACCTGATGACTTCACACAAACATTTATCTCTCCACACCCTGAAATCAGTATGAAATGTTACTAAATTCCATTAGTATGCTCACAGGCATCGAAATTGAGAGACTTCTAAAGCGCCAGGGCGAGTTACAGGAAGTAATGCCTTCTGTAACATCCATTCTGAACGATATAAAAGTGAACGGTGATCCTGCCCTGTTAAAATATACGGTGCAATTTGATAAAGCAGCCTTAAAAAATATCGAAGTTTCCCATAAGGAAATACATGAAGCAGTTTATTCACTTGACAAAAAGCTCCTGATACATCTTAAAAAGGCTGCATCAAACATCCGTGCATTCCATGAGGCCCAGGTCACAAAGGATTGGATAAAGGAATTTGCACCGGGGATCAGGCTGGGACAACGTATTTCACCTCTTGGGTCAGTAGGCGCTTATGTCCCGGGAGGAAGGGCATCTTACCCAAGTACTGCGCTTATGACAGTTATCCCTGCAAAAGTCGCAGGCGTAAGGCAGGTTATTATATGCACGCCCCCGAACACGGATGGAACAGTGAACCCGCTGACACTGGCAGCCGCACATATCGCAGGCGCAGACCGTGTTTTCCGCGCAGGAGGCGTACAGGCAATTGCTGCTATGGCTTACGGGACAAAGACCATTCCGAAAGTAGATAAAATAGTCGGGCCTGGCAATGTATATGTCACAGCTGCCAAAATGGCCTGCGGAACTGCTATTGATTTTCCTGCAGGCCCAAGTGAAGTGCTGATAATTGCAGATGAATCGGCAAGAGCTGATTTCATAGCTTCTGATATGATAGCCCAGGCAGAGCATGACCCGAATGCTGTTTCTGTTCTTGTAACCCCATCACAGGACCTGGCAAAAAAGGTAATGCAGGAGATAGACATCCGGATAAAAAATGTGGCACGTGCAGAAATTATCAAGACCTCGCTTGAGAATGCAGCCATACTCACCGGAACACTTGATGAATGTATTGATTTTTCAAATAAGTTTGCGCCTGAGCATCTTGAAATAATGACCAGGGAAGACATTCTTGGCAGGATCAGGCATGCAGGTTCGATTTTCGTTGGTTCTTACGCGCCTGTATCTGCGGGTGATTATGCATCCGGAACAAACCATGTCCTTCCAACGGCTGGATATGCAAGGATGTTCTCAGGTTTGAACATTGACCATTTCGTGACAAAATCAAGCGTGCAGATCATTGATAAGAAAGGCCTTGATGGATTAAGTGATACAATTATTGGACTTGCTGAAGCTGAAGGGCTTTTTGCTCATGCAAATGCGGTGAGGATACGGAAGAGTTAAGGGAAGAATTTTTTTTTCCATTCCTGTTACGCAACAATATATGTGGATTTTTGTGTTTTTTTCACCGCACCTGCGAGTTCTTCTCCCATCTTAAGAGCATTTGCTTTATCAGATTCTCCCGGCATACCTTTAACTGCCAGGCCTGGTTTGATCCATTCGGGGTTGAATACACTCGCTAATTTTTCTATTGATGCAAGCGCAGCGGCCTGTTTACCCTGTCCTGTTGTAAAAAGTAATACGGGTTTGCCGATCATTTTCTCTTTTACAGGATAGAGCCCCTCAAAGAGATTTTTAATTTCTCCTTCCATATACTCAGAAGCAGAATGTGAGCCAAACGCATAACCGTTAGCTGAAGCCACATCATCCGGTTTGATGTCTTTTGCCCTCTTCATCTCAAATGATACGCCTTCCACTTTTTTAATTCCTTCCGCGATTACCTGTGCAAGTTTTTCAGTACTCCCTGTTGAAGATGCATACGTTATTAGAATTTTTTTGTCAGCCACACTATCATCTCTTGTTATGATTTTGTCCTGTGTTATATTGCAGGAACTATAAACGCTTTTTCGTATCATGCTTCCATCCTTTTCCTCAATTCCTTCGCCATCCTGCTAATCTCCTTCTTCCCGAAAATCCCTGCAATCAATTCCACAGCCTCAAGATTCCTTGCAGCCTGGTCAAGATAATTGAGGACATCGCCTGTATATGCATAAACCCCATACTGCTTCTCCAGCTCCTTAATCACCCCATCAGGGGCGCGGCCTTCGGCGCATAATTCTATTACCTGGCTTGAGAATTTTCGCTCGGCACAGCCGCAGTAGGGTGAATCCTTACAGGTGCATGACATGAATTCCCTGGCAAAATCGAGCATGGTGCGGCGCAGGTTTTCTTTGAGCTTTGAAAAACCGTCTGCCGAAAAAATGATATCAAGCCCTGCCCCGAAAACTCTTGTCGGAATATCTGTCCCCAGGGCATCCGATAATTGCGATGCATACCTGAAATATACAGAATCCAGGGTTTCAAGGCTGGTAACAACATCTATTGGCTTAATTCCTTTAAAAATTGCATTCTTTATCAGGAATGTCTGTTCCACGCTCAGGAAATGTGACGCGACAATATATCCAAGTTTTGTGGGACGGTATTCACCATCTTTTTTTTCGATAAAACCATATTCCTTCAGTTTATCCAGTAGGAACTCCAGGTCTCCTTTTCCAAGCAGCATTTCATTTAACCTGGTGATGTCAGAAAGAGAATGCGCCAGCACGATATTGGAAAGAGTCTCTTCAAGCTGCTCATCATCCCCGTAATCCACGCCAAAATGCTCAAGTACACCATGAAGCAACCTGAAAGCGACTTCATCCTCAGAATCTCCCTTCCCGAACCTTCTTTCCGGGTCAGCAAGAAGCACAGCGATGCCAAGGTCATGATAATCCGGTCTTCCTGCGCGCCCAAGCATCTGCTGGAACTCACGTACGGTCAGCCATTCAATACCCATAGCAAGTGACTCAAATATGACCTGTGACGCGGGAAAATCCACACCTGCCGCAAGCGCCGCTGTTGTAACGACCACAGGCAGCCCTCCTTCCCCGAATTGCCTTTCCACTTTTTTTCGTTCTGGATAAGATAGGCCCGCATGGTACGGAAGCGCTTTTATCGAAAGCCCTTCCGCCAGTATGTGGCAGTTACGGCGGGAGTTTGTAAATACGATAGTCTGTCCCCTGAAACCCTTAGAGGATCTCTTATCATATTCCTGACTTGCAAGCCGTTCGATCATTCGCTTTTTTTCGTATTCCGGTGCAAAGATCAGGTGCCGCTCTATCGGGACAGGTCGTTCTTCGAACTCTATTAATCCTGCGTTCAGTTTTTCCGAAAGCCAGCCGGGGTTGCCAACTGTTGCAGAAAGATAAACGTACTGGGCAGCGGGAGCAATGAATTTCAGGCGTGCAATAAGACCGTCAAGCCTGTGCCCCCTTTCTGTATCCTCAAGCGTGTGCACCTCATCAATAACGACTGTTCCGATATTGCCAAGCATATGCGCATTTCCTGCCCGAATGATGAAATCAATCCCTTCATAAGTGCCTACGATGATGTCCGAGGAAAGGGTAGTGCGGATGCCTCTGGTTCCTTTGGTTATGCGGCTTGTGCCCACGCGCAATGATGTTGTTGTGATGGAAGAATACCTCTGCGTGAATTGTTCATATTTCTGGTTTGCAAGAGCAACAAGAGGGACAAGGAACAACATCCTGCCTTTCCTGTTCAAAATGTTCGAAAGGCCGGCAAGCTCGCCTATAAGTGTTTTTCCGGTAGCGGTAGCTGAAATGATCAGCTGGCTCTTTCTTTCAAGAAGACCTGCTTCAATAGAAAGCGCCTGGACCGGCATAAGTTCTTCCATCTGTTTTAGCAGGAGCTTTTTAAGATCATCGTGCAGCGGCAAGTCCTTCACTTTTATCATTTTATCAACTTTACACGCTGCCATTGTGTCAAACCGTGTCAGTCCAGAATCCAGTTTCCCGGGGCTTAGCATTGCAAGGACGCTGTCAAGATTTTTTGTTTTAAGCAGGATCTGGATGAGGCGTTCCTGGCCGTGAGCCCCCAGTTTGATGGCTTTTGCTTCCTTTATAAGCTCTTTTTTCGCACAATCCTCACATACCGATTCGTTGTGGAACAGTATCGGGCTATCCGTTGTAAATTTACCTGCAAGAAGACAGAGGCGGCATGTTGTCGTATATCCGTAATCAAGCTGGTATGCCGTGAGAAGTTCTTTAAAACCAGCCTCGGACGCTTCATTCCCTTCTGCGATAAGTATCTTGTCAGCAAGGCGCAAAAGTTCTATGAGTTCCCCGGGTGCCCTGAAGTCTTCCTTTTCACCGTGCTTTATCCTGAATTTGCCTACGCGTGCGCCTTTGGGGGTTTGCTTCAGTATCAGGGTGCCGTAGAAATTGGGCTCTTTTGAGTTATCTTTTATGGGGAGGACGATGAGCTTTGATTTCTGGGGGTGGATGATGATGGAGAGCATTATTTAGATACTGAATGGGGGGTGGGGGATATTAAGGATGAGGGCGTAAGGAGAACAAAAAAATAGCACCTATATATATATATATATATAAAGCTGTATATTAAATTTTTATGAATATATTTTCGTAGTGATATAGTAAGAAATCCTTGTCTGGCAAGAATTTATTGGGTAATAATATAGGCTGGTCATCATAAGGCAGAAAAAACTTCTCAATCGCCTCATCATGGTCATTTCTTGTTATCATTCTTGATAATTTGATTTTGTAGTCTTCAGTAATTGTCATTAATCCTCTATCAAACGCTTTATCATGAAGTAAGTTAAGACACAGTCCGTTATGTGGATTTAATCGATTTTGTTCATCTTTCGACCAAGGAACAATATGGCTTGATACTAATAATTCGGGTATCGAAATCCCAGTTACACAGCATTTATTATCATAAGATGCCAGAATAGCTGATCTAAAAAAATTTTGGTTTACTCTTGTTTTTATTATAACTTCTCTTTCTTTTCCCTCTTTAGGCAATATCTCCGGATTTATTTTAGCAGAATTTTCGATAGCTTCACCTTTAAATTGGGCTAATAATATCTCACTTTCAAAAGCCAATTCATTCCAGTTATTATGAAATTCAGTCCAAATTTGTTCTTCACTTTTGCTCCCATGACTCATTCCTGCAATCTTTCTTTGTTGAAGTTCAGGGTCAAGACGAGCAAAGTTTACTAATTTAAGAGCAACAGCAGATGGAGTTCTTCCAATAATTTTAGCTAAGTTAATTATTTCAGGATTTCTTGATGTGATTTTTCCAAAAGGGATTTTGCAGTATAGATTGAATGCAACAATCAGTTCTTCCCGATTCCAATTTTCTCTCGACATACGTATCTCATATTTATACATATTTTTATATATAGCCTTGTATGGTGAGAAATAAGTTCTTAGATCGCTGTATTCCCGTTTACGAGTGAGCACATAATTGACTTGAATTTTGTCTTTTTATGTCTGTGAATGATTGAAAATGCCTAACTCAATGTTTTTATACAATCTATGAAGTACGGCATTTAACACAGCCCTCTCTTTGTTTTCTCCTCCCCGCTGTCAGACCCCGGCGCGTGCGGGATGCGCGCAGGCCGGACAGGTGTGGAGAACATATCGTGAATCATCGAAGATTTATTTTGCAGAATAGAAACTATTATCATATCATGTGTAGTAAAATTATACAAATATATGCTTAATAGAATCACCATAGATCCTGAAGTCATGTCTGGCCAGCCATGTATAAGGGGTTTAAGAATACCTGTTCCCTTTATCTTAAGATTACTTGCAAGCGGTAAAACCAATTCACAGATTTTAAAGGATTATCCGGATTTAGAAGAAGAAGATATTAGACAGGCATTAATTTTCGCTTCGTGGGCTACCACTGAAAAAACGATTCCGGTGACTGCATGAAGTTTCTCGTGGACAAATGAACATGGAAAAAAACAACGAACTAATACGAACTGTTACGAACTCCTGTAGGGATAGGAACATAAAAAAGTATATCTGGATGATAAGTTAAAATACAGAATGCAAAATTGGTGATCCTGATACTTATAGAATATATTAACAAAGCGATGAGCAAAGCTCAATACGATAAGCTTGAAGATGGCAGCTTTTCCGGAAGAATACCGGAATGTCCGGGTGTTATGGCTTTCGGGAATACGCTTTTTGAGTGCCAGAAAGAACTTGAATCAGTCCTTGAAGGCTGGCTTATCGTCAAAATACGGCACGGCGATATTTTGCCTGTGATAGATCATCTGGATATCAATATAGGTATCCCACAAGGCATTGAGGCTCATGCCTAAATGGAATCCATGCAAACGCAGGGTTTTTATTAAAAAACTCGTAAAACTGGGTTTCAATATGCCTGAACCCGGCGGACGACATTTCTATATTCCAAAATCCATATCAGAGAACGCCAATTGGCAAAGAATGGTTTTTATAGTCGTAGAGTTTATGTGCTTGCCTGACATAGAACCGCAGGTTTTGAGGTAACAGGAATCTGCAACCATGGATAAATTAGCGATAATCACAAGGAACACGGAAGAGATTGTAACAAAAGAAGAACTTGAAGCACTGATCAATTCAGAAAAACAACCAACTGCATATGTAGGCTATGAGCCCAGCGGGAAAATACATATGGGACATGTGCTTACTGTCAATAAGCTTCTTGACCTCCAGCAGGCAGGTTTTAAGATTACAGTACTTCTTGCTGACGTGCATGCTTATCTTAATGAGAAAGGGACCATGGAAGAAGTCAGAAAAATCGCTGATTACAACAAGAGATGCTTCATAGCACTTGGTCTTGATGAAAAGAACACGAACTTTGTTCTGGGCTCCTCATACCAGCTGAGTTCGGAATATATGCTTGATGTACTGAAACTTGCCCGCAGCACCACACTTAACCGGGCGCGCCGAAGCATGGATGAAGTGAGCAGGAATTCCGAAGATCCCAAGGTCTCCCAGATGATATACCCCATTATGCAGGCTCTTGATATTGCTCATCTTGGCGTTGACGTTGCAGTGGGGGGCATCGACCAGCGTAAGATCCACATGCTGGCGCGTGAAGGTTTGCCTGAACTCGGCTACAAGGCGCCTGTTTGCATCCACACCCCTATTCTTCCTGGTCTTGACGGCAGGAAGATGTCATCGAGCAAAGGGAATTACATTTCGGTTGATGATTCTGTCGAGGATATGAAGAAGAAAATGAAAGGCGCGTTCTGCGTGGAGGGTGAGGTAAAGGATAATCCCGTGCTTGCGCTTTTTAAGTACCACATTACGCCGCGTTATCCCGATATCGTGATAAAGCGCCCCGAAAAATTCGGCGGTAACCTGCAATATAGCAGTTATGATGCGCTTGAGGCTGATTTTGCTGCAAAGGCGCTACACCCCATGGATTTAAAAGCAGCGGCGGCTGAGTATATGAATGAGATACTTGAGCCTGTAAGGAAGCTGATGGTTGAGAAGTAACTATGAAAGGCATCATTTGTTACTTTTCAGGGTCAGGTAATACACAATTAGCATGTCGGTACATTGCAGGCAAGATGAAAAACATCGAGTTTGATCTATTTGATATCATAGAAGGAGGCATTCCTGATTTAGAGAAATATGATGTTGTAGGGTTTGCAACTTTCACAAATTACGGGGGAGTTCAGCATATTTTCCAGAGTTTCATAGGAAAACTGCCCCGGCAGGATGACAGGCCTTCGTTTGTTTTCAATACCTATGGTTTCATGAGCGGAAAGACGCTTTTGATCCTTGATAAACTTGTCACTGAAAAGGGCTTTCTGGTCATCGCAGGGCATTCCCTTCATACGCCTGAGAGCTATCCCCCCATGATAGTGAGGGGCATGGGTAATGAGAAGGCTCCGAATGAAAAAGAAATGCGCAGGTTTAACAAATTTATCTATGAATTAGATCGGCTTATAGCTGGCAGGGAACTTAAGCGAAAAAATATATGGCCGGGTTTATTGAACCGCCTGGTGCCAGCGTTTTCTGTTACGAAAGCACGCAAGGATATGGGAGAAAAATTCGTCGATGAGGCGCTTTGCATAGAATGCGGAGTGTGCGAGAAATTATGTCCGTATAAAGCGATTAGATGTTCACCAAAACCGGTTTTTGATATGAATAACTGCTATGCATGCTGGATATGTTACAATCACTGCCCTGAAAAAGCAATCTACGCTTCAAAGTACAGGGGAGCAGGTCATTATCCAAAACCTATTAATCAGTTAAAGGAGAAGTTGAAAGCCTGATGGAGTATCATGATCACGCACGTAGTTCTTTTTAAATTGAAAGATAGAAGTATCCAGAGCGTTGAAAAAGCAAGGGATGTACTGCTGGATTTGAAGGGTAAGATACCTGTATTGCGCTATCTGGAGGTCGGTATCGATGTTCTCCATTCCGAGCGTTCTTATGACATCGCACTTATTACGAAGTTTGATTCAATAGAAGATTTGCAGGCATACCAGGTTCATCCGGTCCATCAGGGAGTTGCAAAATATATAAATTCCGTAAAAGAATTTTCAATATCAGTTGATTACGAATCTTAAAGATTACGTCAGTCATACATGAATAATCTTATCATTATAATTGCAATTATACTGAGCATAAAAATATTAAATTATCTATATATACTTCAAAATACCTTTTTCATTGCTGGATAAACGGATGTATTGTTCAAAAATTTCTCAAGATTAAAAGAGGTGTTTAAAATACAACCGGAGGATAAGTATGTTAAAATCAATTAAAGCGGGTAAAAAACTTAGAAAGATATCGGTAGTATCTGTATTTTTAATGATGCTGACAACTCAGGTTGCGCTGGCATCATATGATACAAAATATAATGATGAATTTAATACTGGTATGTTAGATACCATGAGGTGGCACTGGATACGAGAAAGTCCCTCAAATTGGAGTATGACCGGGACATCCTTCCAAATGAATGTTACAAATGGTACAAATATAGATGATGCTACCGCCCCGTTACTTCTTCAGGATATAACAGATAACAACTTATCAATCATTACTAAACTATCCGCTATACCCACAACAAACTACGAAGGTGGAGGACTTATATTTTACAGTGATGATAATAATTTTGTGGATTTTGAATATTATACTGCTAACGGCTTTAAATATCTTATTTTGAAAAAAGAAGAAAATAATATTCCTGCATATAATACCCCTGTCAAAATTACATCATATCCAATTTATTTAATGCTTAATAAAACCGGCACTTCTTATACTGCATTTTAGTACAAGTGAAGGCGGATCATGGATTCAGGTAAATAGTTTAACTTTCAACACTGTTGTCAATCAGGCTGGTTTATTTATTTCTGGTGCCGGATCTTCTTCTGGGAGAGCTTTTATTTATGACTATTTCAGGGCAAATCGTTCTGATACGATGTCAAGCATAACAGATCCACAAACGGCAACAGGTAATTTCTGGATAAATAACACATGGGTCAATCCAGGTTTTGTGGACTTTAATCATACCATGTTCAAGTTCGCAAATGATAGTGTGTATATGAATGTTAGTAATACCACTAATTTCATGAATATTACTTATCCCCCACATTATACCCAGAATCTTTCAGCCCAGACAGTGGATACATCCGGTAATGTGGATAGCATAAAAGTATGGTTCAATGCAAGCATACAGAACAATATACCTGTCCAGGCAGGAATATCAGATAAAACCGTAACTGCAGGTAATTGGCTCAATTTCACGGTCAGTGCTACGGACGCTGACGGCGATACAATAACATATGCAACAAACGCAACAAAAGGTTCAATCGACCCATTGACAGGTGAATTTACCTGGTCAACCAATAGCAGTGACGTTGGAACTTACATATGGGAATTCAGTTCAGGCGATATTTACGGTGGAATTGATACTGAAATAATAACCGTAACAGTAAACGCAGCAGAAACCTACCTGCCACCATCACCAGTAAGTATATCCAGTTCACAGGGCAACTTCTGGATCAATTATACCTGGTCTTCAGGACCTGGTAATGTAACAGACAGCTATAATGTCATTGTCAATGGTTTATGGAACAACGGAAGTGCTGTCACTTATTACAATTCAACACCTGGCCCGCACGGCTGGAGCAACATTTCGGTTTATGCATTCAACAGTTCGGGCACAGGATCATTAAATCCAGTTCCTTTAACCAGTGCAATACAAATTAGTAACAATATACCTGTCCAGGCAGGAATATCGGATAAAACCGTAACTGCCGGTAACTTGCTTAATTTCACGGTCAGTGCTGCGGATGCTGATGGCGACACAATAACATATGGAACAAATGCAACAAAAGGTTCAATCGACCCACTGACAGGTGAATTTACCTGGTCAACCAATAGCAGTGATGTTGGAACTTACATATGGGAATTCAGTTCAAGCGATATTTACGGTGGAATTGATATTGAAATTATATCCGTAACAGTAAATGCAGCCATCATAACAACTACTGAAACTCAAAGCAGCAGCAGCAGTGATGGAGGTATAGGTGGTGGGGTAGTATCAGCAGAGCCATATGACAATATAGATCGCTCAGATATGAATGAAAAGTACCTTATATTAAACACCCCAGTATTATTTACGTTTAAAATCCCTGAACTCAGTATATACGAAATCGCTGTTACTGGCAAAGAGACTGAAAAGAATATGGCTTTGAAAGTTGAGGCTCTTAAAGGTCCAACAAAGAACCCTGGAATAACAGCCTTATCGGGAACCGTATATAAGAATTTGAACGTCTGGGCCAGCAGTAAGAATATCGAAGAGGGACAGATAAGATTCAGAGTTGAGAACACCTGGATCGCGAATGCAGGTAACGATTTGAGAATGGTTAGATGGGATGGCAGCAAATGGATCGATCTTGTGACCTCAGAAATAAAGGAGGATGATATGTATACCTTCTATGAGGCAAACACAGATAGCTTCGGAAGCTTCGCAATAACTACAATGAAAGCTGAGGTTGTGCCAACGGAAGTAGTTGAGAAAACCACAGCAGACTTAGCACCGGTAAAGCCCTCCTCAACTCCGGTACCAAAAGAAACACCGGGATTTGAGGCAATAATTGCAGTCTTTGCAATAACAATGCTTGTTGCCCTGTTAAAGAACAATGGATTGAGAAGATAATTTAAATCATCTCCTCTTTCTTCTTATTTGCCAATAATAAGTCATTAACCTAAATAATCACTCTGGATTTTTACAACCTCTGTGCTATCCCTTGCTTGTGAGTATCTCTCAAGAGGTTCGAGGTTCAATTCAATGAATATGGGGCCCCATTTGAATTTATTAAGAATGAGCGCAGCCTGTTCCTTTTCGCCGAGTATATAAAGCGCGGCAGCAAAAGCTTCCACAGTGCTTAATTTAAAAGGCTTCCCGAAATTCACTGCATTTGCCGCAAGCAGGAACGGAAGGGCACGGTGTATCATCATAAGTTTCTGGAGGATCGGGAACACGCGTTCCACTTCCACCCATGAGCAATCAAGAACTACGATCCCATTCTTTGTATTGTCGGCAGGTGACAGCGCCTGCTCGGCAAAGGGGTCGAGGAATATCGCTTGCCTGGGAAGTGTTCCTGGGTTTTTGTGGAGCTTTGCAAAGTCAAACCTTGCAAGCTTTCTGCCGGTGCATTTCCTGGGGTCGCACTGGTTGGCATGATAACAGTGAAGCGGAATCATAATAGTTAATTGATGTAGCAGCTTGTTATTATCATTTATGCAAATCATGGTGTTTAATAAAACAAATTGATACCTGGTCTATGCCAAACCTTAAATAAATTTGAACCTATTAAAGTCCCCATCATGAAAAATTGCACTCAAAATCCCAAGCAGGCCGTCGGAGAACATGCAGCCCGGCTTGTAAAAAACAATATGATAGTGGGGCTTGGTACAGGCTCCACAACTGCCTATGCGATAAAAGAACTGGGAAGACGCGTTGCCGATGGCCTGGATATCCTTGGTGTCCCCACGTCATACCAGTCGGCATTTCTGGCAACTGAGAACGGTATCCAGCTCACTACGCTTGATGAGCATCCTGTTCTTGATATTGATATTGATGGCGCGGACCAGGTCGCAAATTTCATAGCGATTAAAGGCGGCGGAGCAGCGCATACACGTGAAAAAATTGTTGCTGAATCCGCAAAAAAGTTCGTTGTAATCGTTGATGAATCAAAAATGGCTGATGTGCTGAGTCATCCGGTTCCACTTGAAGTCATACCAGCGGCGCGCAAACTCGTTGAAAAGAATGTGGCAAAACTCGATGGAAAAACGCAGGTACGTATGGGCGTCAATAAGGATGGCCCGGTCATCTCGGATAACGGGAATTTCATAATGGATGCGGATTTCGGGAAAATCAATGACCCTGTATCATTAAATAAAGAGCTTTCGTATTGCACAGGAATTGTGGAACATGGTATATTCACAAATGTAGATGTAGTATATATCGGGAAAAAAGACGGGACTGTGAAAATAATAGAGACTTAGGAACCCTTAATATTATTTCCAAAATCCTCATTCCCGAGGTTCTCGTCTACTTTAGTTCCATTTTTTACCCTGACTTCAGGCCATACCCTGACCATTGAATTTACCGTCACTTCTTCCCCGATAATAACTCTGGGGCCGATAACAGTACCTGTTTCGAGTATACACGAATCTTTTATCCTGGTAGAATTATCAATAATAGCGCTGGAAACCGCAGTATTTGCGCCGATCTCAACACCATTAAATATATATGAAGAGAGTATCCTTGAATTATTTCCGATTTTGCAGTTTGAGCCTATCGATGTGTAGGGGCCTATCAGGACATTATCCCCGATAATTGTGTTTTCCCCGATCACTATAGGGCCTACAATGGAGGAATTTGAACCGAGCGACACATCATGCCCTATTTCAATTGGCCCTGTTACTCTTGCATCTTTGATATTCAGTCTTCCTGAAATTTTTGTGCCCGGCATCTGTTCCAGCATCCATCTGCATGCTTCCCTGTAAGCCTGCGGGTTCCCGATATCCGTCCACTTGCCGTGCACAAGGAAACCATTGATGTTCTCACCTTTTTTCATAATATCCGGGAAAAGGTCTTTTGCAAAATCGTATTTCTTTTGAGGGATCCATTTCATTATCTCCGGGTCACAAACGTAAATACCGGTACTTGCAAGATTGCTAAATATCTCTCCAGGCCCCGGTTTTTCAAAAAACCTGTTGATCCTGTTATTAACATCAAGATCCGCTATACCATAATCGCGCGGATCATCGATCGGAATAAGGCCTATTGTAACAGGTGAATCGTTTTTTTCATGGAAACGGACAAATTCGCGAAGTTCAAGATCCATTACGTGGTCGCCTCCAACTACCATGAATGGCTCACCTTCAAACAGCTTTTCAGCGTTCTTTACTCCTCCTGCTGTCCCCAGTTTTTCCTGCTCATGGACGTATTCGACATGCACGCCGTACATACTCCCATCTCCCAATGCGGCTTCAATTTCCCCACCCAGATAACCCAGTGTAAGCACGATATCGTTGAAACCCTCAATAGCCAGATGTTCCACAAGATGAACTAAAGATGGTTTGTTCAATAGCGGAATCATCGGCTTTGGCCGGTCAAAAGTAAGCGGACGAAGCCTTGTTCCCTCGCCACCACACATTATACATGTTTTCATTAAGGCACCCTGCTTTGAATTGGTTTTATAGCTTATATATATAACGAAATGAAAACAGAACCTTTTTATTATGTTGGGATTAAAAAAATCATAAGATTAAAAAAATGTGACTATTCAGACCCCCAAATTGTCCCATAACATATTCCGTTCATCCTAAAAAATTGGTCAAAATGGATAACTGGAGATTGACTCAATAACTTTTTGGCTTCATTTTCAAAACCACAAACATCCATTAATAACTGACAACATCGATCATAGGGAATAAGCTGATAATCATGCAAATAGGCAGCTAAACCCCTTATTCGTTGACCGTACTGAACTTGAAATTTAACATTTACACGGATAATCCGATCCGCGCGCATTCCATAATACTGGTAATGCCCAAGCTTGAATTTGCCTTTTCGGGTTTTATCGCAAAGTATAGTTTGTAGAGTCTTAGACACCAGTTCTGTTGTCATCTATTCCCACCTCTAGTGCGGCAGATGTGCCCCTGATGTCAATCGTGCTTCTGTCAGTCCCTTCCCTCCACAGGCATTACCCTGCTTCAGCAGTACTACGAACTGATCCGACTCCCAGTATGCTATCTGCAGTATCTTACCGTTCATAGGCTTGATATAGCATATTCCTTGCGGGAAAGCATACCGGGTCCCGGGTTCCCATAGTCCCCGTTTGGTATCATGCTGCGGTCTTAGACCCCGTTGGACTCACTTCCGGGGTCGTAAGCCCCTTTCTGTAACCACATCAACCTTACAGGCAAGTAAAGCCTGAATATCCATCAACACTCTGTGATTCATTCGGAGATATACTATTTATTGATTTTTCGGATTGGCACTAATACGAATACCTCTCCTCTTTCCACGGGTCTGCGCTGTCGCTGTAACCCCTTTGCTCCCAGAAACCCAAGTCCTTTTCTTCCGTAAACACAATTTTCCTCACCCATTTGGCGCACTTGTATGCGTATTTTTTCGGGACGACAAGCCGAAGCGGCCCGCCGTGCAATGCTTCAAGCGGCTTTCCATCAAAATTGTATGCAAGAATGACATCAGGCTGCATGAGTTCAGAAAGTGCAAGGCTGGTTGTATATCCACCCTCAGCCTCAATCGTAGCGAACCGCGCATTGCTTTTTGGTCTTACGAGTTTTGCCAGGTCACTGAATCGAATGCCCTCCCATTTATTATCAAACCGACTCCATCCTGTCACACAATGAAAGTCGCTGACATCCACTGTTTTTTCAAGCGCGAGCAACTCATCGTATGTCAGCTTTACTGGATTTTCAACAAGCCCTTCAACATGGAAATCCCATGTTTTGCTATCGAATTCCGGTACTTTTCCGAAATGAAGGACAGGGAAATTTGTTGTCAGGCGCTGGTTTGGGGGAAGACGGGGCATAGATTTGACTCCGGATGATTTTGATATATGGAGATATGTTAAGTGATGTTATTTGAAATTTCCGATTTTTTCATTCGGAAAGAATCTTCGCTGTCCTGCATACCATTCGTTGAACGTCAAAGTCAAATTTAATTTGTGAAAACAATTACTTTTTAATATAATTTCAGTAATGCAACAGGTATTTATACTACAAGAGAATTATAATCCATCGGAAGTCATTGTTAAAGGGAAAAGGGAAAAGGGAGGGTTATTGTAATACCCCCCGACGAGGAGTTTCAAATGAAAAAATCATGTTGAAAATAGTAGAATAAATATGATGAATTAAATAAAAAGGAGGTGAAAAACAATGGTCGGACTGGAAAGCGCAATGGACCTGGCAGAAGGTGCTAAAAAAGTGAAGAAACCTGAAGTCACCGATGCCGAACGAGAGAGACAGAAAGAGTTCTATGCAAAACTGAGAGCACGCAAGGCAGAACAGCCAAGTGGTGCTCAATACGATTGAGAGAAATATGTAAACCTGTGCAATCGTAGTGAAAAAATAACAGGTTGAGGTTTGGGGCAGAGAAGTTTTAAATGGCTTGCCAAGGGGTAGACCATATCAATCCCCAACCCTCTAAACTGCTTAAATCCCATAACAAGAGCGAAAAAGAATCGCATAACAAAGTTTTAGTACTGGATGCTTCATGTTACGAATTGGTGACAATATGGGAGTAGCAACGTTTTTTGCTAATTGCACAAAGAGAGGCACCAAATTTGACAGCTGACTTAAGTAAAATGGTAAAAGCCGCAAAACCCTCAATAGCGGTAATAGGTCTTGGGGGTGCCGGCTGCAATATAATAACGAGGATCTCACAGAAGGGAATGGCAGGTGGCAGAATCATAGCAGCTAATACTGATATTAATCATCTTGCCACGATAAGAAAGGCGGATAAGCTTATTTTGCTTGGAAAAAAATTATGCAAAGGGTATGGATGCGGGGGCTCCCCTGAGATGGGAGCAGAGGCAACCAAGGAAAATCTGCCTGAAATAAAGGCAGTTCTTCAGGATGTAAACCTGTTATTCCTGGTAGCTGGAATGGGAGGAGGCACTGGCTCAGGCGCAATACCTGTAGTTGCGGGAGTTGCAAGGGAACTTGGAATACTAACCATCGCATGTGTAACAATCCCTTTCAAGCTAGAGACGGCGCGAAGGGAAAAGGCAAGGGAGGCGATAAAAGCTCTCACAGAATGTTGCGATTCTACCATAGTAATCGATAACATCAAACTCAGTGAGATCGCCGGGGACCTACCTCTAAACGATGCTCTGTCAGTTGCCAATGCCCTTGTTGGGGATTTTGTCAGGAATATTACCGAAACCATTACTCAGCCAAGCATTGTCAATCTCAACTTTGCCGATCTGAGAACCGTGACAGAGCAGGGAGGAATAGGTGCTATAGGTATAGGTGAGGGCGACGGTGAAAACCGTATTACTAAAGCAGTCAGTCATGCTCTGGCAGTTCCCCTGCTAGATATCTCGGATATTTCAGCAACTTATGGTGTATTGATCCATATCGCGGGCGGTGAAGATATGACACTTGAAGAGGTTGCAGTTGCGGGCGAGCGTATCCTGGATAAAGTGCCTACCAAACGAGTTTTATGGGGTGCCAGGGTGGACAGCTCTCTTACTGGCAGAGTGCGGATCATGGCGGTTCTCACAGGGATCAAAAGCCCCACATTGAAAGCAGGTGAGAATGAAATAACAGATCGTTACCATCCTCTAATCATTCCAGTATGATAAATAAAAAATCAAGATTTCTATTGGACCTTCCAATCTTGACGGTCAATTATTGTATATGAGCCAAGATGGGCGCTTCCTCCAATCGAGAACATCAAAAGATCAATTGCGATATTACTCTGATCTTGATATATGGAGATATGTTAAGTAGTGTTATTTGAAATTACCGATTTCTTGAAACGGTTTAATTATTAGAATTTTACAAAAGATTAATACACTGAATTAACTATTTTAAGGTTGAGATGATTTAATTGCCTGGAACTTCACTGGAGGATGTTTATTATTTATTTGATCCTAAAACTACTTTCAGTAGAGAATTTTTTCAAAAATACTATGTTGAAATTGAACACAGTGAATCAAACATCAATGAATTAAAAACAAGGTTAGAGTTAAGTTTAAAAACCAGAGAACCGATAAAAATATTATTTACGGGGCATAGGGGTTCTGGAAAAACCACGGCACTCCACAGGTTAATCTCAAAATTAAGTGATGGGTTTTTTATCGTTCATTACTCAGCGTTTGATATTATGGATATAAATGATATATCCTACACAGATGTGCTTCTCTCAATGTTATCAAAAATGCTGGAAAAAATAGATAATGAAGGTCTTAATTTAAATGAGGTGCTCTCAAATCGCATAATGACCTGGGGTAGCACTATTGAGAAAATTGAAGTTGATAAAGAGACAGACAGCGGTGGAATTTCAGCGAAAATATCTATACTTTTCCTGACTTTAATGAAAAAAATCAAAACTGAAACAAGCTCAAAAACAGTGATCCGTAATAAAATCGAACCTAAAGTTTCAGAACTTATAAACATAATTAATGATGTAATTACTGAAATCGAAAGAACAACGGATAAACAGGTATTGATAGTTATTGATAACCTTGAAAAAACCGATCCGGTTAAGGCTATTGATATTTTTTATAAGCATGGAACCCAATTGGTCCAACCGCTTGGAAAAATAATTTATACATTCCCGATAGCACTAAAAAATGATGAAAAGTTCAGCCAGATAGTTATAAATTTCGATAAAGTCAGTATGCATCCCAATGTAAAAATCATGAACAAGGATGGGAGTACATATAAGAAAGGTGAAAAAATTTTGATAGATGTTGTAAGTAGAAGAGCACCTTTAGAACTTATTGAAAAAGATGCAATGGAGTATATTATCAGGATGAGCGGTGGATTGGTAAGGGAATTGATCAGAATAATACGTGATTCTTCTATCAGGGCGATCACCAGAGGGAAAAATAAGATAGACAAAGAAATTGCAATTACTGTAGTAAATGATATAAGGAACCTGTACAGGGGACAGATTAGCGAGGAAGATTACACAATATTGAAGGACATTTATACTTCCAAAGAATTAAAGAGGGACCAGGGGCTTGTCAGGTTGTTGCACAATCTAAGTGTTCTGGAATACAGGAATGATACTGATTGGTGCGATGTAAATCCAATCGTAAAATCATTGTTAACTGAAAAGGGATTAATCAGCGACTAAAATGGAACTTAATCAAGAACAACTAAGCAAATTGGATGAACTGGTTACCTTAATAACTCTTTCAAAAGATGGAGCTATTGCATTTGTACTTTGCAATGAGCCGGTTTTAAGGACAGAATTATACAATGAATTGGAAAAAAGGCTTGAAATCCTTAATACAAAAATAATCAACATTCAATTAGACGAAAATTCCAGCGATTTAGTAAATGAAATCAGGGAAAAAGTTTCATCAACGAAAAACAAAGCTACAATTTTTGTTTATGGCATTGAAAAATCTTCAAAAGCTGTTACTTCATCCGGTAAATCTGCATTTTTAACAAAACTGAATATAATGAGGGAGGAATTTTCCAACATTAACCAGCCTGTTATCATATGGTCAAATGAAGCAACATTAAGCAAAATCGCTATAGAGGCGCCGGATTTCTGGAGCTGGCGAACTACCGTTTTTGAGTTCAGGATGGAGAAAGCAACTCAACCTTTTGAAAAAACAGAAAGGATTGTTGAAAGTGAGCTTGAAAACCTGACAGTTGATGAATTAAATGAGCGATATAAGCAGTACTCAGAGCTACTGGAAGAATACAAAAATAAAAATATCGTTGATGATTATAAATTTGCAGATTGGTATTTGAAATTAGGTATGATTCATTATTTGAGGGGAGAATATGATGAGGCCCTTGAGAAGTACAAGCAGTCTTTGGAGATTGATGAAAAACTCGGCGACCAACAAGGCATAGCGGCTAATCTCAACAACATCGCAGTAATTCTTGCGAATAAATGTGAGTACGATGAAGCGCTTGAGACGTACAAACAGTTAATGGAGATAATCGAAAAATTCGGTGACCATGAAGGTTTAGCGCTGGCACTCAACAACATCGCATTGATTCACCAGACTAAAGGTGAATACAATGAGGCGCTTGAGAAATACAACCAGTCTATGGAGATTGATAAAAAACTCGGCGATCAGCGGGGGATAGCCCAAACACTCCACAACATTGCAGTAATTCACCAGAAAAAAGGGGAGTATGATGAGGCGCTTGAGAAATACAGACAGTCAATGGAGATTAATAAAAAACTCGGCAATCAGCGGGGCATAGCCCAAACACTCCACAACATCGCAACGATTCACAAGATTAAAGGTGAATACGATGAGGCGCTTGAGGAGTACAAACAGTCTATGGAGATTGATAAAAAACTCGGCGACCAGCGAGGTATAGCGCAAACACTCCACATGATTGCAATGATTCACCAAGATAAAGGTGAATACAATGAAGCTTTTGAGAAATACAACCAGTCGACAGAGGTATATAAAAAAATCGGCGACCTGCACGGTTTAGCCTATACCTTTGCGCAGATGGGTTTGCTTTATTCACAGATGGGCAAAAAAGAAGAAGCAATTGAATCAACACAAAAAGCTCTCGAAATATTTGAGAAAATCGGACTTGAAAATGAAGCCCGAAAAGCAAAAGATCAGATAAAGAAAATGCACCTGTAGTCATTGCCCCAACAAACATCAAAAATCCGCAGATTTTTGATGACAAGCTTAAATTAACATCCCCTTCATATAGCCCCCTTACATGAAACAGGAAATGTCAAGTGTGGACGTTGCAGCACTGGTAAGGGAATTGCATCCCCGCCTTCTTGATGCCAAGATCACAAAAATATACCAGCATTCACCGGATGAGATCAGGATCGGGCTACATATTTTCAAAGAAGGGAGAACAAATCTTGTCATTGAAGCAGGAAAACGCTTTCATCTAACGAAATATCCCGAAATTGCTCCTAAGTTCCCGCAGTCATTCCCGATGCTTCTCCGGAAACACCTGACCGGGGGCAGGATTACAGATGTTTCGCAGTATGATTTTGACAGGATAATTGAGATGCATATCCAGCGCGGCGAGGATAAGACCATCCTCATAATAGAACTATTTTCCAGAGGAAATATCGTTTTATTAAATTCTGAAAAGCAGATAATACTGCCATTAAAATCCATAAGCTTCAGGGACAGGAAAGTCCGGGGTGGCGAACCTTATGAGCTGCCGCAGGCACAGATCAGTCCAATTACTGCAACAGAAGACCAGCTAAAAGAGATGTTCGCACATTCCGATGCAGACATCGTTCGTACAGTGGCAACAAAAATGAACATCGGAGGCCAGTACGCAGAAGAGCTTTGCATCCGCGCCGGCATCTCAAAAAATACCCCGGCGAAGGACATAAAAGACCTGTCTTCATTACAAAATGCGTTACAGGATGTTTTCAAACCGCTAAACACAGAGCTTAAACCGCAGATAATCCTGAAAGATGGGGTAAAAATAGACGTGCTTCCTTTCCCTATTTCCGTTTACGAGAAAAACGAGAAAATATCTTTTAGTACTTTTAATGAGGCACTTGATGAATATTTCAGCAGCGAGGCAAAAAAGAAAAACGAAGCCATTAAAGTTGTAAAAGCAGCAAAGGAAGAAAAAACTAGTTCATACGAATACCGACTCCAGAAACAGATACTTGCGCTCGCAAAATTCAGGGAAGATGAGCAAAAGCTTGTTCATAAAGGAGAATTGATTTATGCGCATTACCAGACCTGCGATGGGATCCTGAAGGTCATCAATAATGCCAGGGAGAAAGGGTATTCATGGGATGATATAAAGAACATATTAAAAAAATCGGATATTCCTGAAGCAAAAGTGATCAAATCCATTAACCCGGGAAAAGGCCTGATCAATGTGCTGCTGGATAATGAGGAAGTAGAACTCGATGTACGTCTCACTGTAACACAGAATTCCCAGGTTTATTACGATAAATCAAAAAAATTATCGGGTAAGATAAAAGGCGCTCTTGCCGCGATAGAAGATACAAAGAAATTGGCAGGAAAAAAAGAAGCTCCCAAAACCAGTAAGAATATCCAGAAACCAAAACAAAAGTGGTTTGAGCAGTTCAGGTGGTTTTTCTCATCAGATGGGTTCCTTGTTATCGGGGGAAGGGATGCCCAGAGCAACGAGGATATCGTGAAAAAATACCTCCAGAAAAAGGATATTTTCTTCCATGCCCATGTATCAGGTTCTCCTGCTGTTGTAATCAAAACAGAAGGAAAAGATGTGCCTGAAACCACACTTCTTGAAGCTGCGCAGTTCACTGTTTCATATTCAGGCATCTGGAAATCAGGGCAGGTAAGCGGGGATGCCTACTGGGTGTTACCTGAGCAGGTCTCAAAAACCCCTGAATCCGGCGAGTATGTGGCAAAAGGCGCTTTTGTGATAAGGGGAAAGCGAAATTATTTCAAAGATGTAATGCTGGGAGCAGCACTTGGTCTTGAACTTGGCGAGGAAAAAAGGCTGACCGGAGGACCTTTGAGCGCCGTAAAGAAAACAGCGCAATTCGTCATCGAGGTTGAACCTGGTGAGTTCAACCAGAACGACATTTCAAAGAAGATATACCGTTTGCTGAATGAAAAGTTCGAAGATAAAAAGCTCATAAAGACGATAGCTTCGCCTGACAGGATAGCGATGTTTTTGCCTCCGGGAAGCTCAAGGATAAAAGAGTGAGAATTCTTACGTGTTTTTTTTACTGGTTGCCTGCTTGTCGGGCTACACCATAACCACCCTGTAGTTATATATACCAATATTAACAATAAATTGTCAAATACGATAAAACGTCTCGAAAAATTGTTTGAAGGGTGTGGGCATCAAGAGACGGTAAATAGTTTAATTACAAGCACTGCTCTTTATTCCGCAATTCAAAAAAAAGATACCGCATCGCAGATATAATTCCATAAATGGGGGTGCTGCAACATGCGGGTTTATTTCGTCAAAATTTAGGGGAGGTAATATTATGAGACAAAGAATATCAAAACACCTATGGGCACTGGTGTTTTTGGCTGTAGTACTCGCATTGCTTGGAGTTGTCTATGCCGGGGAATCGGGAATGGATAGTTCGAATTATTCAAATGATACCGGGATAGATAATGCAAACTCAAATGCTGATACAAATGAGAATCCTGATATAGCGACTGATGTTTTAATAAATCGTTCAAGCTATCTACCGGTGGTTATCAATGAGGACTTCGATACGATCATGGCTCGATATAAGGCTTCGAAGTCTGAGACGATGAAGCGCCAGTTGGATCTGCTCAATGAACGTTACGATCTGAGCGACCATCCGGCTAAAGATGTAACGATGTCCCGTGGAAAGCCCATTCAGGAAGGCGTAAGGGTTAAACTTCCTGATGGCATGACCTGGGACAAACTGGCTGTGATGAGCCCGGAAGAAATTCGACAGAAGGATCTCTTCCCCAAAGGTTTCCTGCCGTTGCCGCATCCAAACCATTCTGAAGGTGGCCAGCTCTTCCCCGGTTTCGAAATCGATGAGATTAAGAAACAAGAAGGGCGCGACCTCACACGATTTGACCTGGATTTCGACTTGATGGATCGCTTTTTGCCCGAGTTCCCCGCGCCTATCTATTTAACTACGCGGCCTGACCTGGGTGATGTTTCCAGGGGCAAACTGGTGACCAACCGGAACTACTTTGAACTGTTTAACGGAATATTAAATCCGAAACAGCTTGAGGGCCTGCGGTTGCTTTTGACTCCATTCCCGCAGCAACAATTCAATCTGCTCGAGGACCGGCGTTCTGAACACCCAAGTCTCGGAGTTGCCTGTTTTGATTGCCACGCAAATGGCAATACAAACGGTGCCACTCATCTGGTGGGCGATATCCGGCCGCAGGAGTTCCGCCATCGCCTTGATACACCGACCCTGCGCGGCTTAAATATCCAGCGCCTTTTCGGCTCACAGCGTGCACTGAAGACTGTAGAGGATTTCACGGAGTTCGAGCAGCGAGGGGCTTATTTTGATGGTGATCCTGTAATAGCAACAAAGAAGGGCGTCAACCCGCTTGAACGCAGCAGCCAGGTTCATTTCATGGCTGAGTTCCAGGAACTTCTGGATTTCCCGCCCGCCCCAAAGCTTAATATTTATGGCAAGCTGGATCCGAATATGTCTTCTGAGCCTGAAATGCGCGGACAAGAACTGTTCTTTGGCAAGGCAAAATGCGTTGAATGCCATCCTGCTCCCTACTATACAGATCTCACCATGCATAACCTGAAGACGGAGCGCTTCTACAACCCCCGTATGATCAACGGGATGATGGCAAGCGCCGACGGCCCGATCAAGACTTTCCCCCTGCGTGGCATCAAGGATACTCCTCCTTACTTCCACGACGGGAGGCTGCTGACTCTGGACGACACAGTGGAATTCTTCAACATGATCCAGGAGCTGCAGCTCACTATGGATGAGAAAAAGGATCTTGTGGCATTCTTGAGAACGCTTTAGTCTGAAATAGTGATTACCAATGATTGGTACGAGTTAATGAAGTATGCCACAGATAACGGATTAACAAAAAATACCTGAATTCAAGAGTAAACACAAATTATATTAGTTTATCCCCTAATTTGAGTAATCCATGGGAACAGAGAAATCAAGAAAATTATTCGATGAAGCGAAGAAGATACTTCCCGGGGGCGTAAGCAGCCCTGTCAGGGCAATAAAACCATTTCCGTTCTATACTAAAAGAGCGAACGGCTCAAAGTTAACCGATATTGATGGTAATGAATATATCGATTACGTAATGGGTTACGGGCCTTTACTTTTGGGCCATAACCATCCTGCAATAAAGGAAGCTGTGACCAAGCAGCTTGATGATGGCTGGCTTTACGGAACCCCGACCGAACTTGAAGTGTCTCTTGCGAATGAAATTATCAAACTATACAGGAGCATCGACATGGTGCGATTTGTCTCAACAGGAACAGAAGCTACAATGGGAGCTCTGCGCGCAGCAAGGGGTTTCACAGGGAAAAACAAGTTCATCAAGATAGAAGGGGGCTTTCATGGCGCTCACGACGCTGCCCTTGTAAAAGCGGGATCAGGCGCAACAACCCTCGGCACGCCCGATTCTGCCGGAGTCCCGAAAGATTTTACGAAGAACACGCTCCAGGTGCCATATAACGATATAGAGGCCATGACAGAAGCGATTGAAGCGTATAAAGATGATGTTGCGGCAGTAATTATGGAGCCCGTACTTGGAAATATCGGGCCGATATTACCCAAAAAAGGGTACCTGGAAGATGTCCGCGCAGTAACAAAAGAGAATGATGTGGTATTGATCTTAGATGAAGTGATCACAGGATTCAGGCTTGCCATGGGTGGTGCTCAGGAGTATTATGGTATTACGCCAGACATGACAACTCTTGGAAAGATACTTGGCGGCGGTTTCCATATCGGTGTGATCGGAGGGAAGCGTGAAATAATGGAGAAAATTTCACCGGCTGGTCCTGTTTACCAGGCAGGGACATTCAATGGCAGCCCGGTTTCAATGACAGCAGGGCTTGCCATGATAAGAACACTTAAAAAAGAGAAAGTACATGACAAAGTGAATAGCGCAGGAGATTCATTAAGGTCAGGGTTATCTGATATTATAACCGATATCGGGCTTGATTACAATGTGAGCGGCGTGGGGAGCATGTTCAAGGTATTCTTCGGGGATATGCCTTCTAATTACCAGGAAGCCCTGAAATGCGATACAGCCAAATTCAATGTATTTTTCAAGAAAATGCTAAATGACGGCATCTTCCTGCCCCCGTCCCAGTTTGAGACAAACTTCCTGTCTCTCGCCCATTCAAAAGATGACATAGAAAAAACCTTAAAAGCTTACCAACGGAACCTGAAATGAAAAATCCCCAAAAACCATTGCGTATAGGAACGAGGGGCAGCAAACTGGCTCTTGCGCAGGCAAATCTCGTGAAAGATCTACTTTCAAAAAACGGAATAGAAACGGAAATCAAAATAATCAAAACATCAGGCGATACATTCACAGACAGGCCGCTGCATGAAGTGCAGGGTTTCGGGGTCTTTGTGCGTGAGATCGACGATATGATGCTTGCAGGTGAGATAGATATCGCTGTCCACAGCATGAAAGATGTTCCTACCGAACGTCCTCCTGAACTAACAATAGCTGCGGTAATGAAACGCGACTCGCCATATGATTTCCTGCTTACACTCAACAATACGAAATTAAAAGATCTTCCCGATGGTTCGATCATCGGAACTACAAGCCTGAGGCGACGCGCCCAGCTATCCAGGTACAGACCAGGTTTTATCATAAAGGAGTTACGCGGTAATATCGACACACGTCTTCGCAAACTTAAGGAAGGGCAATATGATGGTATTTTCCTTGCGCAAGCCGGACTTGAGAGACTGAAATGGGACCTGCCCGGAGAACGCCTCGATCCTGACGATTTTGTCCCGTCTGCTAACCAGGGGACGGTGGTCATAGTTACCAGGAAAGGAACTGATGCGCAAAATGCGGTTCTTGTTTTAAATGACGAACAGACGCGGCTTGAAACAAGGAGCGAACGCATAATAATCGGAATCCTTGGAGGCGGATGCCTTGTTCCCATCGGGGCTTTTGCACAAACCGAGGGAAATGAAATACACGTCCGTGCTGAAGTTCTTTCGGTGGATGGGAAGCGCTGCGTAAAAATAGATGAATTTATAAACCCCGCCGAGTATGAAAAGGAAGCCGAGCGAATCGGTAATGAGTTGAATAAAAAAGGCGGCGGCAAACTTGTTGATGAAGCGGTAAAGATGTTTGCAGCCAAAAGAGGATAATAATGAAAGGGAAAGTTTATCTTGTAGGCTCAGGTCCAGGTGACCCGGAGCTTCTGACTATCAAAGCAAAAAGACTAATAGAGAGCGCCGAGGTCATTCTTTATGACCAGCTTCCCGGTAAAGCGATACTTGATATGCTGCCGGAATCGGCAGAGAAAATCGATGTTGGTAAATATGCAGGGAATCACAAACTTTCTCAGTGGCAGATAAATGAACTTCTTGTCAAAAGGGCAAAAGAAGGAAAAATCGTCCTGCGCTTAAAAGGCGGAGACCCGTATCTTTTCGGTCGCGGAGGCGAGGAAGCCCAGACACTTTCCGCAGAAGGTATCAAGGTCGAGGTAGTACCAGGGATCACTTCAGCGATTGCAGTTCCTGCTTATGCCGGAATTCCAATTACACATCGTGATTATGCATCCATGGTCACATTCATAACAGGACATGAAGACCCTGAAAAGGAAGAAACAGCTCTTGACTGGGAACTTCTTGCAAAATTTGAAGGAACACTTGTCATCCTGATGGGCGTCAGCATGCTGGAGCGTAATGTGAAAGAATTAGTGAAACACGGTAAATCTGTAGATACTCCTGTAGCTGTCATCGAAAGAGGAACACGTCCCGATCAGCGGGTCACTATTGGAACGCTCGCTGATATTGTTGGTCTTTGTAAGCAGCGAAAGGTGAAAGCTCCGGCAATAACCGTAATAGGTGATGTTGTAAAATTGCATCACGAACTTGCTCCCTGAAAGATCGAAATGAAAGTAATAGCCATTATGAGACCTGCGGGTTACCTGGAAGAGTCTGTCAAACTTGCATCTTCAATGGGCTTTTCCACAATAACCGCGCCCATGATCGATGTAATGGATAAGACCGATTCAAATTTTAAAGGGTTCCTGGACCGTGTAATGGGGGGAGAGGCGGATTACGTTATTTTCACAAGCGCTAACGGGGTCGAGTTCACTTTATTGAAAATGAAATACCCTGAGGAATTTATTGAAAGGCTCAATGAAACCAGAGTTATAGCAATCGGCCCTAAGACAAGAGATGCACTTTTGAAAAACGGGATCCATGTCACTATGATGCCCGGTTCTTACAGTTCTTCAGGTCTTGTTAAAGAACTTTCGGGAATTGAAGGTGCGGTTATCGAGATCGCAAGAAGCAGCCATGGTGCTCCTGAACTTGTGAGAGGTCTTCTTGAAAAAGGAGCAGTTGTGCATGAAACGCAAGTGTATCAGATAATCAGCCCTAAAGATGAGCGACATGCTGCGCTTTTTAAACAGGTGCTTCAAGGTAATGTAGATATTTTTGCATTCACAAGCACTATGATGGTCAGGAATTTCATGGCGCTTGCCCGGGAGATGGGAGAAAAAGATGAGATCATCAGGATTATGAATCAAAAGATTGTAGCAGCTATTGGCAAACCTACTTGTGATACATTGATCGGGTTTGGGATAAATGTGGATGTCATTCCCGAACATTATACTTTTGAGGAAATGCTGCGAGAATGCAAGAAGTATGATTGTTGACTTATTAAAAGAAAAAAATGATATTTTTGATAAGGGAAAAAGATGGAGAGGATATGTTCATTCCATATCACTTCCTCCCCGTCAGATAATCGATCATCGGCCGGGTAACAAGCGGCACCACATCATCGATCATATGCGGCATCAGGTTATCCATGACTTTTGGTAAAAGTTCAGGCATCTGCTCTGCCATATATGCAGGCATTGGAATTATCTTTCCAATTTTTTCAAGCATCACAGGCATTACCTCTGGCATCATCTTAGGAAGAAGGATCGGGAATAGCACAGGGAACAATGGCTTCATAAGCGAAAGAGCGCCAGGGACTTTACCCATCGCCCGCATCATCGGCCCCATTCCATAAGGCATTGCATCAATAAGCTCAGGCCACATTGTTCCCATAAGACCTGCAAATCCCCTCGGTGTCATAAGGGTTATCATCTTCTCAAAGACCGCCCACTGTGCCTGTACTTCTGGTTTTGGATCCGGGAAATCATACCCGATAGCTGATGAAGCAAAAGTCGCAAGGTCAACCACTTCGACCGGGATTTTTCTTGCGTCTGCGCTTACCCTTAGCTGGAACTGGCAGCATGGACAAAGAGCAAGAACCTTCTGTGCGCCTGCTTCAACGGCTTCATCAAGACGTATCTTTCCAATATCTGCTGCCGTTTCTGGCTCCTTCAGGAGCGTCAGCACCGAGCCGCAGCAGTGAGCCTTATCCCTGTTTGAGCTCATCTCAACGAACCTGACACCAGGAATTGCCTTTATAACATCACGCGGCGGCTCGTACACACCTGATGCGCGTCCGATATGGCAGGAGTCATGCCACGTCACCGTAATGGGTTTTTCCATACCTTTTTTGAACTTGAACTCACCGGATTTGATTTTGTCTGATACGATCTCACTATAATGCTTTGTCTTTATCTTATAATCAATACCGAGTTTTTCTGACCATTCAGGATATACCTGCCGCCACATCATATCACATGCCGGGCATGAGGTAATTACGGTATCAGCCCCGGCTGCTTTTACTGCGCTGATATTCTTTTTCATGGTTCTGGCAAAGGCATCCCATTTGCCTGCCACAAGCATCGGAGTAGCGCAGCAGTTCTCTTTCTCGCCAAGATACGTAAAATCAACATTTGCCGCATCAAGCAGGCGTACACTTGCCATGCCTATGTCTTTTTCAACAAAACTTGCTGTGCAGCCCGCAAAATAAACATTCTTTGCTTTATGCATAGGCCCGTGCTTTTCCTTAAGTTCCTCAGGGAACCATTTCGAGCGGTCTTTCCTGTAGCATGCCCAGATATTTCCCTGGGAATTAAGGGCTTCTGTCATCATTTCAAACGGCGGGAAGGTCATCTTCTTATCTTCATTTATCAGTTTACCGCGAAGTTTCATCCATGAAGGCTCAACAGGCAAAGCTGCCGAGCAGCGCAAGTTGCAAAGCTCGCAGGTCGTGCATGAAATGATCGTGTCAACCATCTTCTGGTCCCATTCAACGCGTCCTTCCATGTACTCCCGCAGCCAGTACCATTTACCCCTGGGGCTCTGGCTTTCCCAGCCGCGCCCGTAGAACTGGTCGCATTCATCAATGCAGTATCCGCACTGAGAGCAGCTGTAAGCATACCATGCCACATCTGCCGGGATATCCCTGACCTGTTTTTGCGGCCTCTCACCAACAGTCGTAGTAACGGAATTTCCAAGCGGACGGATAAACGGCTCAAAAGTGCAGGCCATACCCAGGGCAATTCCCATAAGGCTGCTGCCTGTGACCTTTCCAGGGTTCAATATATTTTTCGGATCGAACTCATATTTGAAAGCGCGCAATCGTTGTACTCTTTCTTTTCCCAATATGTAATCAGCCTTTTTGGAGAAATACAGGCCGGTTGAATAAGGTCTCCCGCCATGTTCTTCAGCGATCTTCATAATCGACAGCACAAGACCGAATACGAAATTATAACTGAATTTTCTCTGGTCGCCGGGAATAAAACCCAGGATGACAACTTCAGGTTCACCTTTGATCCCATTACGGATGATCACGCCTTCCTTAACTACTGGCTGGGAAACCCTGTTCCCGATCTCACCCATCACGTCTCCAAGGCTTGAGAGCGGAATTATTATCTCAGCAGGTACAAGTGAAGGACCAAGCCGCTTTACGACCATGAGCCTGAAGCGGTTTTCCCATTCATGCTCTGCGATTTTGTCACTTATGATCTCTGCCCCTGATGAACTTGCAAGACCGGGAAGTGCTGCCTTGATAGTTGTACTGTCTTTTTTACGGAAAGCAAGTGTAAGGATATATCTGGCAGGAAGCATTATGCGCTCTTGTGCTGCATGTCCGCCATGTTCCATAACAGGAGCGCAGTTTTTCATTTCAGCCATCTGCGGATTGATAAATACCATTGACCATATTGGCAGCTTTGATCCGATTATAGATTTCACAAGTTCCTGCAGGCGATTTGCATCCGGGCAGGCAAGCCCTGCAACTTCAATATCTTCGCAAGGCTGTATACGCAGCGTCACTTCTGTAATTAATCCTGTTATGCCTTCCGCATCAGCGATCAAATCAAGTTCATCACCGGCAAAATTCCTGACATCTCCGGTTGGTAATACAACTTTAGCCATGACCACATTTTCACGGAAATATCCATATTCAAAGCTTCCGATACCTGCGCCTCCCTGCGCCAGCCAGCCCCCGACAGTTGATGAGGGATAGCTTGTGGGATATAACCTGATAGTAAGATTTTGTTTATTTAGTTCTGCATCAAGCTTCTCCCAGGTGATGCCGGGCTGGACTGTGACTGTCAGGTTATTTGCATCGATGGCAAGAACTTTTTTCATCCTGTAGAAATCCACAACCACGCCCTGATTGACTGGTATCGCTCCCCCATATCCCGAAGTAGCTTTACCTCTTGGTGTAAGCGGCACATTGTTTGATACTGCCCATTTTACAAGCTCAATAAGTTCGTCCTCATTTTGAGGCTGCACTACTGCGTCAGGAGTTGTATTTCCAATTAAAGGCTTCACAAGTGCGGGAATGGCGGCAATATCATGGCCATACAGCATTCGTTCTACAGGGTCAAAGGTCATACGGTTTTTGAATTTTTCTTCAAGATATGCAAGGTTTTTGGGGTTCATAATTATCAATTACTTATGGTTTTGTCAATACCATACATAACTTAATCGAATATAAAGTTATGCACAATAAAAAGTCTCTGAAAGTCTCATTATTTCTACAGGCACTTATATATATTAAATAAACAAAATAGTGCTGTGGTATTATGGTTTTATCCTCCAGGCTCCATTCAAGGTCGCATCCGGCTATTTTCCTGGTTGCAATAGGAATAGCTGCAATAATGATATATCCGTTCATAACCCCGTTGATCCTTGCTGCAATAACAACATATATGTTTAGCCCGATAATCAAAAAGATGGAGTCACATAAGCTACTTTCTCATACAGCGCTTACACTCCTGATAATTATTATAGGAATTCCGCTCATATTGTCTATCTCATACTTAACGACAAATATTGGCCAGATATTCGGGGATATCACCGGACTAAGCGGCAAGATCACATACTTCATTTCTGTGTTTTCAGATACTATTTCGTCAACGGGATTGGGAACTTATATTGATTTACCTCTTGGGGCAAAGGAGATTACTGCTAAACTTTCATCGATTACGATTGGCATTATTTCTGGCTTTGTCACATCTATACCGCTTATGTTCCTCGACATTGTAGTATTCCTGTACGCAACTTATTATTTCATGCGAAATGGCAATGAAATCATACGCGCTGTTAAAGACTATGCGTTAACTCTTCCGCAAGAAGATGAGAAATTTATATCAAGTATTATAAAAGGCCTGAAAAAAAGCTTTGATGTACTTATTCTATCGTATCTGACAATGGCCGTAATAACAGCAGCAGTTTCTTTTATCGGATATTATATATTCGGAGTGCCACATGCATTTCTCCTTGCAATTCTTACGGGATTATTCGGTTTTCTCCCTGTTTTCGGAACATGGATGGTTTACGGACCTGCCGCAGCATATATGTATTATATCGGAAATACATTTGCAGCAGGAGGAATCCTTGTATTTGGTGTGGTTGTACTGAGTGTTTTTATCCCTATGGTCCTGCAGCCATATTTTGGATCCAAACAAGCTGATGTGAATCCGCTTGCAATATTCATTGGTTTTTTTTCGGGGCCTATTATTTTCGGAACAAAAGGGTTGCTTCTGGGCCCGATAATATTTGTTGTCGTCCAGACAATTATCCATGAATATATTAAATTCAGGACAGAGATTGAGAAAAATCCTATGGTTTATTATGAAGAGTAGCTTCTGCTGGTGATGGAAAATGGTCTTTGATGTGAAAACCCTTGTAACTATGAATCTCACTGTCCAGATATTGCTTATGATACTCCTTTCTTATGCTTCATTTGTTGTGAGAAAGAAGGATTTACGAAAGCATTGCAGTATTAACAGGATTGCAGTCATTGTTCAGATAGCAGCAATATTATTTTTTATGCTGCCTTCGATGCTGGGTTTTGTAACAAACGGCATATTATCCGATCTTGAGATACTATTTCATCACACGCTAGGAATAGTATTGATCGGATTGTGGATATACATAAATCTTGTATATTCAGGAATCATCGGATGGCCGGATAATTTTAAATTAATTATGAGGTCAGCGTATATCCTCTGGACATTAGCTTTCATAATTGGATTGCATATATATGTACGGTTTTATTTATGATTTCAGATAAAGTAAAAAAGCTCCCCCCGTTTCATGTAATGGAGGTCCTCGAAAGGGCGCAGGAACTTGAAAGTCTTGGAAAAAACATAATAAATCTTGAAATAGGTGAGCCTGATTTTCCAACCGCGCCGCATATATGCCAGGCTGCGTCCTTGGCTCTCTGGTCGGGCGAGACAAAATATACTCACAGCCTGGGACTTCTAACACTTCGGGAAGCGATAGCCAGTTATTACAATGAAAAGTTCAAACTGGAACTGGGACCCCAGCAAATAATCGTAACCTCAGGGACCAGTCCTGCTCTTCTTCTTGTATTCATGAGTCTCCTGGGACGGGGAGATGAGGTGATAATGTCCAACCCGTATTATGCATGTTATCCTAATTTTGTGGAATATCTTGATGGGAAACCTGTCTTTGTGCACACCCGGGAATCCTGCGGATTCAGGATGGAGCCTGAAGATGTAGCCGCTGCAATAACATCAAAAACAAAAGCAATATTGATAAATTCCCCATGCAATCCCACAGGCCATGTGATGTCACCGGGAAATTTGAGGAGCATATCAGAGGTCGCCGGGAAAATCCCTGTTATTTCAGATGAAATATACCAGGGTATCATCTACAAAGGAAAAGACCATTCCATACTTGAATATACTTCCAATGCGTTCGTATTGAACGGTTTTTCCAAACTGTATGCAATGACAGGATGGCGGCTCGGGTACATCATCGCGCCGCAGGAATATATCAGGCCTCTGCAGAAGCTCCAGCAAAACTTTTTCATCTGCGCCAACAGCTTTGTCCAGCATGCAGGCGTTGCAGCGCTAACTGGTCCACATGATCATGTCAGGGAAATGGTGGCTACATATAACATGCGCCGCAAATTCATGATCAGGAGGCTAAAAGAGATCGGGTTCGGGATAAACTATGAACCTGAGGGGGCTTACTATGTCCTTGCCAATGCAAAGGAATTCAGTAAAGATTCTCTGGATTTAAGCCGCAGGATCCTTGAAGAAGCAGGGGTGGCAGTAACACCTGGGATCGATTTCGGGGATGGCGCAAAAGGGTATATCCGGTTTTCTTATGCTAATAGTATTGAGAATATCAGGGAAGGAATGGACAGGATTGAGAGGTATCTTCGGGCTTGAGTATTTTCGGATTAATTATCTAGTGCTGCATTCTCTCAAGCCTCGGTGATACATTTTGATCATCGATTACAATATATGAAAGACTATCTACCATATCCCCGCAATCAAATAACCTGCCATCTTCCACAGGGTCATGAGTGTGGCCCATCACAACATAATTTAATTTTAGTTTTTGGATCAGATTTTTTGCATGCTCATGAACTTTTTTGCTTTGTGCAGTATATTTTATCTCATTCTTTTTTATTTCTGATGGCTTCCTGAAAATGCTTTGATACACATAAGGATTATCATTCAAAAGCCATCCATATAGAAAACGACCAAGCTGTTGCTCCATATCGAACCGCCAGCCATGACAAAATAAAATGTTGTTCCATACAAAATCATCAGTTACCCTTATTGGAAGATGTACCTTTTTCCAGAGCTTATAATCATGATTCCCCCAGATAATTGTAGTAGGGACTTGTTTTGACACAGATAGTAATGCCTTATAAGTGCTCTTTCTTTCTTTTTTAATAATCTCAAAAGGACAGCGCCATAAATCAAAAACATCGCCGCATAAGATAAGTTCATTAGATTTCTCCTCTTTTACAATATCAAAGAATTCTTCTATCTTTGGATAGTTTGCATTCTCATAGCCTATATGCAAGTCTGATGCACAATATATTTTCATAAACCCTCCTGATTGATATTCAAGACTGTGAGTCCTTTTTTAATTATACAATGGTATAGATATTCTTTATCCTCCTATTTTCTTTTGAGAGTAATATCTGATAACTATCCCAATTACCATTAAAAATAACTGCAATGGTGTATATTGATCAAATTTCATGTATAAATTCCATCTCGATTTCAGCAAATATCTTGAAATGTTTTTCATTTGCTGTTGCCAATATTAATCCTTTTACAGCTGCTGTTGCCGCAATCAAGGCATCAGGAATTTTTGTGTTATATTTAGAATATTTTCTTCTTAGCATCCTTACCTTTCAAGTAGTTAATAATGACATCTGTATCAACAAGATACCGATTTTTTTTCATTATTAATCCTCTTTTCTCTCATCCCATTCCGATCGTATCTTCTCTGTATATTCAATTCCATTTTTTATATCAGTTCTATCCGACCATGCCCCAAATGCCTTTATTGCTTTTTCTCTACGCGTATCGATCTTCAAAGTGACTTTTACCAGAGTATTGACTGATAGATCTAATTCTTGCCTGATCTCCTGGGGTATTGATAGATGCCCGTCGGATAAAATTTTTGCAGTATAATTAACAGACTTCATAAATTTTCCTGAGATATTTTAATGCCATTTGATGACTTAAAAGATTGTGTTCTCTTTGATTTAACCCCGTGTACTATCTCGCGCATATATCACCTGCCCATCCCTCAATATTTTCATGATAAACGGGTCTCCGATGTCCAGCCTTTGTTTAAGTTCCTCAGGTGTACGAACCAGAATATCCATAGGGACATACCTATCTTTCAACATGCACCTGAGTGATGCAGCTCTTTTTATTGGTCTTTCTTTCGATTCCATCACAACAAAAAGGTCAAGGTCGCTGTCCCTGTCTGGTTTTCCCCATGCATAGGAGCCAAAAAGTATTATCTTCTCAGGATTGAAACGCTCGCTATCTTTCTGGCAATGTCTGTGATTGTTTCTTTTGAGATCATGGATGAATTTTATGTTATTATCTGTTTTACACAGTTATAAATTCTTTCGGAGTCGAGATTGCTGCTGTTAGCAGCGAACTTGGACAAATTCGATACGACTCAAATTTATCTTAGGTTGTTCTGCGGCGCCGCCCTGTCATAGAGCCGGAGGGGCGCGCTGATATGAGTGAGTGTGGCGCAAGTAGTGGGATTTTTGAGGATTAATTATCAGGGAAGAGGAAAAATCTTTAAGATCAAGACACTGTTTTTTCTTTAAAATAAACATCAAATCTTTCATTTAGTAGTTTATAACTATAATCTATCATAGGCATATCATCATAAACAAAATCCAATATCCTGCAACTCATTGAATGTATTCGATAAATTTTACCATCAATCTGTATATCTTTATTAATTTCTGCGTGACGGTCGATAGGAATACTTTTATCTGATTTCATATAAACATCAATAGTTCTTTCTGTATGTTCTTTGTTTTTTAAATAATATTTTTCTATTGAGGGAGCATCATTCCAATCTTGATATTCCTCTTTGGCATCGATAACAATAATTAATCGATCAAAATCTTTGAAAAAATGAAACTGTGATTTAAGGTTTGAAAAATATTCTTCAATGATATTATCATATATGATGGGCAATTCATTATAGAATATCTCAATATTTTTCTTTACATCTGTTGGAGCCAGCAGTGACCAAGTAAAGAATGACTTTCCGTTAAGCCGATCATAATTCTTTGGTATATATAATCTTTTTATTTCGTGAGAATCTATCGTTTTTAAATAATCTAATACATCAATCAATAACCCAAATGAATATTTATTGTTACCTACTGGGATAATTTCTTTATTATAATCCTTCTTCGATAATCTCTCTTCGACCTTTCCACTAATTTCTTTTCTTTGACTATCCAGCAATTGTGAAAGAATTAGGTCGGGATCGATAAAACCTTGATTACCTAATAAAATCTTCTTGATTTTTAAGGCTTCAACAATCCATATCGGGAGATAGTATAGGAAAGCATTTTTTATTTCATCAACACTATATTCGTCTTTTACTTTTAATCCTAAAGGAATATTAAATCTATCGACAAATGAAAATATAAACTCACGAGCAAGAGTGATATTTTTTATTGGTAATAATTTTGCTTCGAGAAGTCTTTTTAATTTATTGTGGATTATTTTTAAGGCATAAATTTCTGGTTTAAGTTTTATTGGATTTTCTTTATAATATGCTGTAAATGTTAACCCTTTTTGCTTTAATTCCTTACTAAGAGGTTTTGACATTTTTTTAATGTGCACATCATTTTTGTTATAAGGGATTGGATAAAGAACATAACATATTTCATCAGCTTTATACTCAAGATATGCAAAACCTATTTTCCAAGCGGATTGAAAATAAAAGTCCTTAATTACTTTGAAATTGATATCCAATTCATAGTTCAGAAAATCTAAAAATTTGTGTATTTCGACAAATTCTTGTGTCTCTAAACCTAGGGTTGATTCTGACTTTTCCAATAAAATAGAAAAAGATTCTTTAATTTTCTCATTTTCTTTTTTTAATTTGTCGTATCCAAATAATTTTGTTTGATATTCCTGTATAATTTGCTTCCATTTTAATAAATAATCGAATTTATCCTTTGTAATAAAATTCTCTTTTGGGATTTGTACTGATACCGATTCTGCTCCACTTTTTGGTTTTAATGCCAATAATAAATCTCTGTTTACTAAAATCCAATATGCAATCTCATTTTTGGTATCCACAACAATCAAAAAAAAGGGGCGTAAAGAATTTTCACAGTAAGATAAAAATCCCAACTGGCACTGATATTTGGGTGCATCTAATTCATCATCTGGCAATTTTTTTAACTGAACTCCAATCTCTCCGATAGGAGTTTGATCATCTTCTGTGATCTCTAAATAACCATCATAATTTGGAATTTTATCCATCTTATTTAGATAAGGCTTAACATTCTTATGACAAATAATATGTTCAAAAGATGCTATAACCTCAGCTTCAGCGGTGCTAGTCTTCGGATATTTAGTAGGGGTCGCTTTAATTATTTTCTCCTCAAACATATATTTTAACTCTTAGCTAAGTTATCTGTTCATTCTTAGCCTCAATAACTCCCTCTTCCAGTTTCTTCTGCTCCCCCTCCCCCGTCTCCTCCTCCTTCGCAAGTGTCGCCACGCCCACGACCCTGTCCTTTTCCCCTACATTCATTATCCTCACACCCTGCGTATTCCTGCCCTGCACGCGTATCCCGCTTGCAGGCACACGGATAATGATGCCGTTTGAGGTCGTGATCATAATCTCATCATCTTCGCGGACGGTCCTGATATCCACGACATTCCCGTTCCTGATATTGACATCGATGGTGATAACGCCCTGGCCGCCGCGGTTGCTTGTGCGGTATTCATCAAACACGGTGCGCTTCCCGAAACCGTTCTCGGTCACAGTAAGCAGGGTTGCGCCTTCCTCCACGACTGCCATGCTGACGACTTCATCCTCGCCTACAAGCTTCACACCCCTGACGCCGTATGCGCTTCGTCCCATGTCCCTGACGTCATTCTCGTTGAACCTGATGGCTTTCCCGTGCTTTGTGCCGATCACCATTTCCTTTGTCCCATCAGTGAGCTTCACCGATACAAGTTTATCCCCTTCTTCAAGAGAGATGGCGATAATGCCAGTTTTCCTGACATTTGCAAAATCGGTAAGCTGCGTCTTCTTGGCCGTACCTTTCTTTGTGACCATCAAAAGATAATGTTTCTCGTCAAATTTGCTGATCGGTATGTATGCGGTGATCTTTTCACCCTGCTCAAGCTGCAGCAGGTTGACGATTGCAGTACCCCGCGCCTGCCTTCCTGCTTCGGGAATACCATATACTTTCAGCCAGTAGACTTTTCCTTTGTCAGTAAAGAAAAGGAGATAATCATGAGTATTGCCGATAAAGAGGTCGCTTACGAAATCCTCTTCCTTGGTTTCCATACCCATAACACCCTTACCTCCGCGGCGCTGCTGTTTGTATGAGTCCACTGCTATACGTTTGATGTAACCGCTATTGGTTATTGTGATAACATCGTCTTCTTTAGGAATTAAGTCCTCTGTCACACGGTCTCCTGTGCTTTCAATTATCTCTGTCCGCCTCTTATTAGCAAAGCGGGCTTTGATATCTGCAAGTTCTTCTTTTATAAGCGCAAGTATTTTTATTTCACTCCCCAGAAGTTCCTTGAGCCATGCAATAGTCTTCTGGAGCTCCCCGTACTCAGCATCGATCTTCTCGCGCTCAAGACCCGTGAGCCTCTGGAGCCTCATGTCAAGGATAGCCTTTGCCTGCTCAATGCTCAGGCCAAACTTTGTCATAAGACCATCGCGTGCCTCATCAGGTGTCTGTGATGCCCTTATGAGCTTGATAACCTCATCGATATGATCAAGCGCGATTATCAAACCTTCGAGTATATGGGCTCTTGCCTGCGCTTTTTTTAGCTCGAACTGGCTTCTTCGTGTTATGACCTGCTTCCTGTGTGAAATAAACTGTATGATTAATTCTTTTAATGGCAGGACCATCGGGCGCCCATCCACAAGAGCGAGGTTGATAACGCCAAAAGTTGTCTCAAGCTGTGTGTGCGAGTAAAGCTGGTTCAAAATGATGTTGGCCTGCGCCTGTCGTGATATTTCAATAACGACACGGATACCTTCCTTATCTGATTCGTCACGCAGGTCGGTTATACCCGCGATCTTCTTATCCCGGACAAGGCCTGCAATATCTTCGATCATTTTTGCCTTGTTAACCTGGTAGGGAAGCTCATTAATGATGATCGTTTCCTTGTTTCTCACTTCCTCGATTATTGCGCGGGCGCGCATCTTTATCGATCCGCGGCCTGTAGTGTATGCATCGATTATTCCCTGCCGGCCATAAATAAAACCTGCCGTTGGGAAATCAGGTCCTTTGATGACAGTATTTAGCTCCTGTGTATCAACATCGGGCTTGTCGATGACCATTGTTATGCCATCGATCACTTCCCCAAGATTGTGGGGAGGCATATTGGTCGCCATGCCCACGGCGATGCCTGTGGAACCATTGATGAGAAGGTTAGGGAGCTTGCATGGAAGGACTGAAGGCTCTTTTAATGAATCATCGTAGTTCGGAACGAAATCCACGGTTTCTTTATCGATGTCACCGAGTATCTCGTCCGCGATCTTTCCGAGGCGGACTTCGGTGTATCGCATCGCAGCAGCTGAATCTCCATCAATGCTACCGAAATTTCCCTGCCCATCTATCAAAGGATATCGTAAAGAGAACTCCTGCACCATCCTTACAAGAGAATCGTAAACAGCGATATCGCCGTGCGGGTGATATTTACCAAGAACATCTCCTACTATCCTTGCTGATTTCTTGTAGGGCTTGTCGTGAGTCATCCCCTGCTCGTTCATCGCATAAAGGATGCGCCTGTGTACAGGCTTCAGGCCGTCCCTGACATCAGGAAGGGCGCGCCCCACGATGACGCTCATTGCATAATCGATGTATGAGCGTTTCATTTCCTCTTCGATGTTTACCAGGGTGATCTTTTCTGGTACAAGGATTTGCTGTTCAGGTTCTTGTTCTGTGGATTCTTTTTCTGGCATGGGTATCAGCTCGATTTTAATTTGTTTAAAATGAATTTTTTAATCTTTTCGGCAATTTCTATAGCTCTATGTGCATCTTCATTCGATACATCATAATCTCCTTCCGTTGGATATCTGACCTCTACCGCATAACTTGATAATTCGGAGGAAATATCATATAATTCGAAAAATTCTGAATCAATTGCTTCACATAGAGAGATTACCTCTTCAAGATCATGTATTCTTGGAATTTCTCTTCTATGTAATGCAAGGAAACTCTTAAGGAATTTTTCAACTGCTTGTTGACCATGAAAACATATAGTATCTGCAGGTGGCTTTGGCATGGAAAGAAGATATTTTCCTGCAGTAAGGTCATTATTTCCTTTATCGAACCATTTTTTTGCCAGATCTTTATAATCCATATATGACCTTTCCTTTTTTCATGATTGATGTAATAAATGCATTTGTGACATTTTTCCATTTTTCCACTTCTTGTGGAGTATAAACAATGACATCTTTAGGAACTCTGAAATCACGAAGCAACTTCCTTATTGGAAGCACTCTCTTATGCATCGGTTCATCAGATGGCATTATCACCAGTAAATCCAGATCGCTGTCTTTTGTCGGCTTTCCATAAGCATATGAACCAAAAATGATTATCTTCTCAGGATGGACTGCGCCAACGATGCGCTCTTTTATTTCCTGGATAAGTTCTTCTGTTATCGGTTGCATATTAATTTTATATATTAATTTTTTTTAGGATTTCCATGCTGTGAGTTGCAAGCTTCCTGTTGAACCAGGCATCAATATGTTCAGGATCATTTTCAATAACCCTGTCATAACACTTTATCGCCTCTTCATATCTATTTAAGCTATGAAGGGCAAGCCCTTTTCCATACCATGCATAGAAATAATCAGGGTCTATCTCAAGCGCCTTTTCGCAGCATTTTATCGTTTCATCATATCTTTCCAGATAATAGAAAGCAAGTCCTTTACAGTACCATGTATCGGCATGATCGGGATATAATTGGATGACAGTTTCATAACATTTAATGGCATCCTCGAACCTGTCCTGGATATGGAACATCAGTCCCTTGTTGAACCAGATGAACCATGAATAAGCATCAGTTGGCTGGAGTTCAATTTCTTTTTCAAAACATTTTGCAGCTTCTTCGAATTTATCAAGGCTTCGCAGGGCAAATCCTTTCCAGCGCCATGCTTTTGAATGTCCGGGATCGATCTGCAAAACACTGTTATAATATGTTATTGCATTGCTAAATTGGTTCAGATTATGAAGCGCACGTCCTTTATTGAACAGTGCATCAACTCTTTTTGGTTCAAGCTTCAGTATCCGGTCAAATAATTCTATTGCTTCTTTATATTTTTTCAGATTGACAAAGGCAAGACCTTCTGTCATCCATTTGCCAAGATTTTTTCTTTGTGCGGAGAATTTCATAAACTCAATTTACACATCCAGGTTCTTTACATCCTTCGCATGCCTCTCAATGAACTCACGCCGCGGCTCAACCCTATCGCCCATAAGGATCGTAAATATCTCATCAGCCTTGATCGCATCCTCAAGCGTAACCTTTAGCATTGTCCTGCTCTCAGGATTCATGGTCGTATCCCATAGCTGCTGGGGATTCATCTCACCCAGACCTTTATATCGCTGCATTGCGATACTGTCCCTTCCGATCTCAGCAAGCTTCCTGGCAAGTTCTTCCTCATTATAAACGTAGAACTCTAATTTACCCTTCTTTACCTTAAAAAGCGGGGGCTGGGCTATATAGATGAATCCGCTCTCGATTAGCGGGCGCATATACCTGTAGAATAAAGTGAGAAGCAATGTCCTGATATGGCTTCCATCCACATCGGCATCTGTCATGACCACGATCTTATGGTATCTGGTCTTTACGATATCGAATTCCTCACCTTCACCTATACCTGCGCCGATGGCAGTGATGAGCGCACGGATCTCCTCGTTCTTCAATATCTTGGTCAGGCGCGCTTTTTCTACATTCAATATTTTGCCACGAAGCGGGAGGATTGCCTGGAATTTACGATCGCGTCCCTGCTTCGCGCTATTATGAACAAAAACGCCGCTTGCAAGTGCAAAGTTATGTGTATTAGGAACTTCTATGTCGTAAACATCCATTGTTTCTTCAAGATATTCAATAGATACAATACGATGATTGAATTTTTCCACAGCTTCACATGCTTGCGTTATGTCCCCTTTAAAATATCGATTGCAAAATGTATCAAAACGCAATAATGAGTTATCCCGCGTTTTCAGCCTATGAGCTTGATACGCATCAATATCAAGCTTGCCTTGCTCTATTTCAAATTGTTTCAACGCAGCTATCGTTTTGCGATAATAAGTCTTATTATAGGTTGCAGCGCGCTGCGTCCTAAATTCAGGTGTCCATTGCTCCTTTGTTTTTTTCCGACGCCATTCCAGAAGTTCTGAGTCTTTCCATTCTTCGATGGCAAGTGCAGAGTTTTTCTTTTTTGCTTCAGGATTATTTGCAAAATATTCTGTGACTCTTCTGGCCTGAGCTGTTCGATTATTTTCGTTTCCCCAATATTCTTGTTGAATGCGATTAAGTTGCTCATTATTTTCTTTTCGGTAATCTTCATTATTTGAATAAAACTCACGCCATTTTTTGGCCATATAAGCTTTGTAAGTCTCATTTTTCCACTGTACTTTCGCATTTTTTGAGAGGATGTTTCGTGTTTCTGGCTGTTGCATCCTGTTGCTCATCATATTACGGAATTCCTTGCTATCTCGGATTTCTCGGCATTTCTGAATTACATCTTCTCTATGCAACGTTTTTTCAACGTGTTTGCGATGCAATTGAAGATGATCCTCCCTGTATAATCGTTTTATATTAGTGGGGTTATTGTTCAACTTGTTAAAATCTGTATGATGGCAGTGATCTCCTTCATCTTCTCTATATATACCCTTCCAGCGATTATACCAATCAGCCAGCATATGAGTAAAAATCCATCGATCATTAAGCGGGTCAAGAACCATCTCGTATCCACCTATTGTAATCCCTGGTTCTTTGATATCTGAGAATTTGCGATAAAGTGGCATTAATGAATCATCCGGGGTAATATCTTCTATCGGTTTGAAACTGCCATCACGCATCATGAACAGGTGATCAGGGGTGCAAGCAATGGTTTCACCATTATCGAAAGTAACCTTCATTACTTTCGTATTGGCCTTTGTCTTGCGTGGATTAATTATACGCTCTAATCCGATCTTTCCATCATTTCTAATTGTATAGCAAAAATGCTCTTTTCCATCAGCCTGTTCTGCTATTATTTCTTTGAAGCTGAGTGAGCGCCCATCAGCAAGGGCAACAAGCGTCTCTCCTGAAAAACAACCGCCTGCCGAATCCCCTTCCACGATATATATCTCGCTTTTTGCCGGGTCTTTCTCCGAGCAGTCCGCAAGTTTTCCGGGAAGCGAGCCAACTTCAAGAGCGCTTTTCCTTCGTGTAAGTTCACGCGCTTTTCTTGCAGCTTCCCTTGCCTCGGCAGCCTCAAGCGCCTTTGAAAGTATATTTTTTGCTGACCCGGGATTTTCTTCAAGGAATTCTGAGAGACCTTCGGAAACAAGGGTCTCAACAATTCCTTTTATATCGCTATTTCCCAGTTTTGTCTTTGTTTGTCCCTCAAACTGTGGATTTGTGAGTTTGACGTTAATAATAGCTGTGAGCCCTTCCCTTACATCCTCGCCTGAAAGTTTGTCATCGCCTTTCAGGAAACCCTTTGATCTGGCATAATCATTTGATACCTTTGTGAGCGCAGCCTTGAATCCAGCAAGATGCGTCCCGCCTTCATGGGTATTGATGTTATTAGCAAAAGTATAGACGTTCTCCGTATAACTATCATTGTACTGCATGGCGATTTCCACAACAGTTGTATCCTTTTGTTTCTGGAAATAAATCGGCTTTTCATGCAGCATGTTCTTGTTCTTGTTCAGGAACTCAACAAATGATACGATACCCCCCTCATACTGGAACACTTCTTCTTTCAGGGTGAATTCTTCTTTCAGGGATATTTTTACTCCCTTATTCAGAAAAGCAAGTTCTCTCAGCCTGTTGGCAAGAGTTTCTATATTGAATTCAAGTGTTTCGAAAATCGTCCTGTCTGGTTTGAATGTAATAGTTGTTCCTGTATATGTTGATTCTCCTATCGCGGTTACGGGTGTGACTGGTTTTCCGCATTCATATCTTTGCTTGAAGAGTTTTCCATCACGCCTCACTTCTGCCTCAAGCCATTCGGAAAGAGCATTGACCGCAGAAACACCTACGCCGTGAAGGCCGCCTGATACCTTATATGCATTATTATCGAACTTTCCACCTGCATGGAGCATGGTAAGGACGACTTCAAGAGCAGATTTCTGGTATTTTGGTATTACCTCTACAGGGATGCCCCTGCCATTGTCCACAACTCTTACGCTGTGGTCTGGCCTGATCGTTACTTCGATATTCGTGCAGTACCCGGCAAGCGCCTCATCTATGCTGTTATCCACAACTTCATAAACAAGATGATGAAGGCCCCTGGCATCCGTACTTCCAATATACATGCTGGGGCGTTTGCGTACGGCTTCAAGCCCCTCAAGCACCTGAATCTGTCCTGCCCCATATCCATTATTTGCTTCATTCATATAGAATACCTTTTTGATACTTATAATAATATTTTTTTAAAATTTTCCCGCTTTAACTGATCTTGAATTATATTTCATGCCTTCGGTGTTTGAATTCCTTCGGTGTTTAATTGTTTTTATAGCTTATATACCTTATCGCAGCAACGCATCTCGATTTTGTTTTTATTAAAAAATTGTTATTTTTTCAATGTTTTATCAGCAAATCCGTATATTTTAGAGATTTCAATGAGAAATTTTAATTCAATTAATTAATTATTATAAATTCTCTGATAATCAAGATAAATTGTGCCCTGCTGGGTTGTATTTGTATCCATGTCCAGATATCGGACAAGTGTATAATATTTGTTAATACCTTCTGTATTACTATAAAGGATCAGCTCATCCGGAAGCAGAGTAACGTTACGATAAGACAAAGAAGTGTCATTCAGCGCAGTCCTGTTGTTCCATGATGTTCCATTCCAGATCTGCAATGTGAAATTATCTCCGGAAGTGTTGTATCTTATCTGCAGGATGTGATTGCTGGTCTGGGGTATGTCTGATGTGTTTGTCGTGATATTCATATGATATACAGAAGGAGTACCGGTTGTAATGCCGTGGACGCGCTGGTAATCGATATACAGGTTGCCCTGTGTGGACCCAGAGGGATCCTCATCCACATACCTGACCTTCGGAGTACCATTATTGTATTCATCGCCGGTCAGAGTATAATTGAACAATGTCCACGTTGCCGAATTAAGGGTTCCCCTATTGTTCCAGTTAGAGCCATTGAATACATAAACTGCATAGTTATCATCAGCAGTCTTTGAATAATTTATTTCAAGATATTGGATATCTGCACCAGGAACTGAGACAGTGTCTGTGGTTATATTCAAGCTATAAGTCGTTGTGCCAAGAGTAATAGTTGGATTGTCCCATCTGATCTCAACAGTCTGAGTTCCATCTGTACCCTGTGTATTCAACGTAGCGAGCAACTTAAGCTGATAGTTTCCTGACTGCGAAAAGTCGCTTACTGACAGCGATGCTGACTTAGAAGACCATGATGCAGTTGCACTAAAAGGAGTCGTGGGATATATCTGGACTACGGAAGCATCTGGCTTGACCAATTGAACATAATAATTACCAGGCGAGGCCCCGGTGTATGTTCTGACCCTCCAATCAAAATAAAGACTTGCTGACGAAGGTATGTCGCCATTCCATGTAAATTGCGGGGATCTCCATGTTGAAATTCTTGTCTTAGGACTACCACTGTTTGAAGTTAATTTGGAAAAAATGCCACCTGCAGCATTGCCATCATCTACCCATCCGATGTTACCATCTCCATCACTTCCAGTCCATGTATGGGTCCAGGACTCAATGGTTGTATTAAATCCCCACCAGTACGTCGTATTAACTGTATTTGCCCCCTCTGTAAGCGTGGCATATGCACTATTGTTACTCTGCATATTTATCCAGTTAATTATAGAGCCATTTGTTATCGTATTATTAGATACATATGTATAATTATTCGAATCTGGTATGGAAATGGTACCATTCTCATTGAAGGCAGCCAATGCCCCTTCATCGCTGGCGCTCCGGGCGTTCTCGAAATCAGTCACAATGCCTGTGATGTTCAGGAAGTCAAAGACATAATTGTATTCAGTTGGAGTGGGTGTGGGGGTAGGTGTGGGTATCGGGATTGTTGTATTTGCAGATACCCCTGTCCCATAAGCAATTGACCCGTTGAAAATATAAGTGTTTATCGTAATATTGCCCGGATAATCAACTATTACAATGTTACCAGACACATTCGGATTTAGATTATATTTTCTTAAAAGCGCATACCAGAGCCGGGGGTAATTGGTATAAAAAGTCACAGTTACATTGGTATTATTATATGTGCTGATCTTTGATTGGAGATTATAATTCAGGGCATTTATTCCTGAAAAAGACACTGTTTCCTGAGGATAAGAGAGTATAAAGATATTAATTATATTATTGTCGAAAATAGCCTGGTTGGTATCGGTATAAAGGTAATTGTCAATTGCGAAATCTTTGATTATCAGCCCGTGCTCATATACAAGCGATGGAGAATTGGAATAATAATTATAATTCGGCACAAATTTTATGCTCGTTGATGAATTATTGAAATATGTCGGAGTCTGGTTAAAAGGCGTATAACTCACATTTATCCATGTATCATTTGTTGAAGTCAGGGTACCTGATGTGTCAGGAGGATTGGTAAATATCAACCTGACAGGGTAGTGGGCGCCCATATGGACCACACTTGATTTCGGGAACTGGAACAGCGCAACATCATTCAGATCGGATCTTATTTTCAGGAAATCATCATATACAACATTGAAATGATCCATTTCCACCGCCTTATTCCATTCGGGTACGGACTGAGTCTGAATTATTGCGATCATAGTGACCGCAATTGCCAGAAGCATAATAGCGGCAATTATCTCGCTTAATCCTGATTCGCAGTTTAAAAAAATGCTAATGTTTTTTCGGGCCAGAATCACTCAACTCCATGCAGGAAATATGTAAATACAGCATATACAATGACCAGCATAACTACAGAATGTTTCAATCCTGCACGCAGATCTCCTTCACTCATCTGTCCGGCCACAAGTCCTGAAAAAAAGCCCTGGATGAGTGAGGCATGATAAAAAAGTGTTTTTATATTTGAAAGACTGGAAGTTTTGAACATAGAAACCGCCCCTCCAGTGGGCATTTTTGCAAGGAAATACACAAGAAGTACAACGATTATAAACAGGAATACAAAAAATGACAGATAGACTATCACGATATATATTAACAGGTTAGCGAATCGTTCCTGTTTCAACCGCTGCCCCATATCTGCATCTTTTGCTGCAATAGACAGGACATTTCGAATATCGCTTGTAGATTCGCTGGCCTTTATGATCAATGTGATAATCCTCGAAACAGCGCTTGATTCAATACGCTTTTCAAATTTCTGTAAAGCACTTGTAGTTATAGTGCCCCATTCGATAGCACGGTGTATTTTTTTTACCTCATAAGTAAGTACTCCCATGTTTGACTCAGCCGTGTGCGCTATTGCCTGCGTGAGTGTCAATCCGGCCTCATTCATACCGGCAAGCCGTTTCAGGAAATCAGGCATTCTATCTTCAATTTTCCTTATCTTTCGTTTTCGCAGCTCAAAAAAAATAGTAAAAGGGGTTATGATGAAAAGAACCGTTATCAAAAGATCGTTTTCTACTGCCTTTAAAAATTTGAATATAACAGTAGAAATGAAATTTCCCATGGAGATATTATTAAGATCAATATCCGATGGAAGATCCCTTATGATGAGAAATAAATAGATCATGGAAATAGGTACTGTAATAATAAATGTCCTTCCAGGTTTTTCAATGAATATTTTCAGGGGATGAAGCAGGCTGCTTTTTATATTAGATAATTTTTCATACCTTTTCAGTCTCATTATATTCCCCGATTCTCCTGGCTGTTGTGCGGGTAGTTGTGGTACGTCTTTAAAAACAAGCAGATTTTTAACCCTGGTATAAACGACTGGCATCTCTTCACGAATCCCGGAGATAGTATCGATCAGGACTAAAAAGAGCAGGGTGCCAACAGGAATTACGACATATATTATTAACGACAATAACAATTCTACCCCGCCTTTCAGTAATCCCAGGACGACGATTATAACAATAAGAAATAATGGTCCTGCGACCAGTGTACTGACATAGACCTCCCCGAAAAGACTAAGAGTCTCAAGGAATGACTTCTGGTCCCGGGCAGCAGTCTCCTGGTAATATTCAGACCTGCTTTTAAAAAAGCGACTCAAGTCCCCGCCGCTGTTTATTACAGATATGAGATTATCGATAAAATCCTTGAACTTCCTTGAAGGTGTCCTCCTGCTTGCATTATGAAGCGCGGTCTCTATGTCCATTCCGAAATATTCCATATCCCGGACGATCATTGCTACTTCTTCGGCTGTGCCGCTGTATATGTGGATGTATGAACCCAGGGACTTGAACATATCAATAATATTCATCCCGCCCCGGCTCAATGCGTAAAGGTAGGTTAAAGCATGAGGCATGGACTGGTCTATTCGATATGACCGGTTTTTCGCTTTAAAAGACGGGTAAGAGATCAATGTAATGTATACAGCATAGCTGCCGCTCATTGCAAAAATTGTAGTTATCAGGAATATCACAAAGCTGTTTTGTGTCAGGTTCCGGGCTAAAATATATCCGAAAACAAGTGATATCCAGCCTGCGATGAGCGAATATAATAACGAACTGCACACATATTCATGCACACTCCGCGCTATATGCGCTTTTCTTATATTTTCCCTTAGCACATCATAGGTTTCCTGATATACCCATTTTCCGAAAAGGATGCTACCGACCTCTGAATTGATCATAATTTTGTACGCTCTTTTTCAGGTAATTTTCAGGCTCGCCATTACCTCTTTCGGATCGATATAATATGCCTGGATGATATTTGCGAAACTCTTGTAGTCACGGATATTGTTTTTTACCATATATTGCAGTACAGCTTTTCTATTATCGATCTCAGCAAATAACTGATCAATGCTCCAGCCCTTTTCATGCATGATATTATTCATTACATAAGATTCGCCACCCTTCTCAAAACAGTCATCCTGCGGATTCCATTTGAACATATCGTTGATCCTGATATTGCCTGTACGCGGATCAAGGCCTGTGATCTCTACTAATTGCTGGCATCTCCTGCTTTTTTTTCCTTTTATTGTAATTTGTATCTGGACGGTAATTATATCAAGCGCCTTTAACATGGCGTGGGGAACGTTGATTGGTTCATGTTCCAGCCTGTTTATTACGTCCTGGATATCTCCTGCATGTATAGTGGAATATGTGGTGTGCCCCGTACTCATGGCCTGGAAAAGGGTTCGCGCTTCGCTGCCTCTCACTTCACCCACGATTATATATTCCGGTCTCTGGCGCAATGCCGATATTAGCAGGTCGAACATATTGATTTCACTCTCGCCTTTTGCGAAAGGTTCTCTTGTGACTCCCGCTATCCAGTTATCATGGTATAAAGTGAGTTCCCGTGTGTCTTCTATAGTCACCACCTTGGATGCGGGCGGAATAAACAGTGAGATGGAATTCAATGTCGATGTCTTACCTGATGCTGTCCCGCCTGCTATTAGCAGGCTTTTATTGTTTTCAACAGCAAGCCACAGATATGCCATCTGTTCAATAGATACAGTGTTAAAATTTATAAGATCAACAGGAGTAAGAGGATCTTCTTTGAACCTTCTTATCGTGAAAGAACTTCCCCGCGTGGTTACATCATGTCCGAGCGTAGCCTGGATGCGCGATCCGTCAGGCAGTGTAGCATTTACAAGCGGCGAGCCGAACGAGATATGTTTGCGTCCTTTCTGGCATAATTTTATAACAAATGAATTAAGATTGATTTCATCAAATTGAATATTCGTCTTAATGTTCCCGTATTTTCTATGATACAAAAAAATCGGTATATCAACACCATCACATGATATATCCTCTATCATGGGATCAGCCAGTAAGGCATTTATCTTCTCATATCCCAGGAAATTCCTGTTCAAATAGTATAAAATCTTATATACTGTTTGTTCTTCAAGCGAACCGGAATACTGGTACAGTAGCTCAATAGCATGTTCCTCTAACTTTTCTTTTTTTTGTTTGTCTTCGTAAAGAGCTTCTTCCTCGGTCAGTATATCTTGCAGGTTAACATTTATTTTCTCAAGCAGCATTCTTTCAAAAGATGACAGCGCAGGCTCTCCAACATAATATATTGCTTCTTTTGTCCGGATATTAGTTAATATGTATACATGTACATATGGTTCATCTATCCAGTACTGTTCAACTTTACAGAAGCCCTCCGGAATTTCAAATAATACCAGGTCGCCATGTTTTGAATGAGAATATGGGGCTATTCCCTGCTTGCTCTTCTTCTTAAAACTTAGAAAGTTTCTTATATGATTCATCATGTTACCTGATCATTTATTATTATAATCACTATCATGTAAATATGTTTATATATGTTTAGTTACTTATATCCTTTTTGGAATATGGAACAACGCAGGATAGCAACTGGCATCAGGTCATTAGATCCCATAATTAAAGGAGGTTTTCCCGCAGGCTCATTCATAGTCCTGCTGGGTGAGATCGGGGCTGGCAACATTGAATTTGCCTACAGTTCCATGATCTTGACCCAGCTGGAACAAAAAAAGAGCAAAGCTGCGCCAACTAAAACAGAAGCGGGCTTAAACTATGAATACCCAAAAAAGATATGTTATGTTTCAATAACGAGATCAAAAGAAGATATCCTGAATGAAATAGCATTTGGATTCTCCAGGGAATATAGTACAGCCCTGAGAGATGTGATAAATTTCCAGGGTTTTTCAAAGCAATTTTTTTTAAAATCTTCTGTTCCTTCCAGATGGATATCAGAAAAAATATCGTTTGAGAAGCTCTGTGAACCTGTAGCAGACGCAAATCTTCTGGCGGATCTTGTAGATTTTCTTGAGAGGAACGCATCGGATAGCCTGGTTATTGTTGATTCTTTGACACAGCTTGCCCAGTATTGTGAAGAATACATGAAATGGAATGAACTTTTATTTTTCCTGCGGGCGCTGCAAAAGGCCGCTAAACTATGGAATGGGATTGTGTATGCAGTATTGAGCAAGAGTGTTTTCGAGAGGCGTAAAGAAGAATCAATCATAGATTGCGCCGATGGGGTGCTGGTTTTTGATTGGATGGAAACCGGGGTTGCACAGAGACAGCAAATCATGTATATCAAAAAGTTCGGGGGACTTCTTCCAACCCTGGAAAAAGATAATATTGCGAATTTTGAAATAAAAATAATGCCAGCTACGGGTTTTCAAGTGACTAACGTAAAGCAGATAGTATCTTTTGGCAGGTAGATCGAATAGCATGGATCGTGAGGTGTCTTCATAATATGGAACGGGTTAAAACCGGGATTGAAGATCTTGATGAAATGCTAAGTGGAGGAATCCCGCAGGGCTGCGTTACTACTATCATAGGAGGATTCGGTACTGGAAAATCCACACTTGCCTTAAAATTCGTTCATTCCGGCCTTGTTAAGGGCGAAAAATGTCTTTATATAAGTATAGAACAAAAAGAAGAAGATCTTATTAAAAGCTCAGCTTTATTCGGGTGGGATTTCAAACCATATATAGAGCATGGAACCTTTAAAATCATACGGTTGAGCCCAACTTTCCTGAAAACCACAATTGCAAAAATTGAAAGCGAATTGCCAGAACTTATAAAAACATTTGCTCCGAAGAGGCTCGTTGTTGATCCTATCACGTTGTATGAAATGATTTTTGATAACGAAGGGGAAAGAAGAGAACAATTATTTAAGCTTATTGAAATGATAAAAGACAGCGGAACTACATCTATAATTGTATCCGAATCAGGTAAGGAGTCACCATACGTGTCACGATTCGGGTTGATAGAATATATAGCAGATGGGGTAATAACACTCAGGTATCTTCGGGGAACTGAGATGAAATCAGTTGCCCGGGTGATAGAAATATCAAAAATGCGGATGACTGAACATTCTGATGCCATCAAACCTTATGAGATCACAAAAGATGGGATTGTTGTTCATATCGGGGCAGAGATTTTTGGTGAGTTCTGATACAAAATACCCGGATAAACCATAATATCGTAACTACTTTATATTGAACTTTACCCCGATTTTGAACAATCTCTTCGTAGGCAAATTCCTGAGTTCACATCCGGTCTTCTCTTTAAATTCCTCCAGAATTTCATTTAATCTCTTTTCGCTCCGGGCTGAAACTGTGAACCAGACGTTAAAATTAGATGGTCGCAGATAATTATGCGATACTTCTTCATATTCATTGATAATACCTGCAACTTCATCCACTCTTTCAGGCGGTACTTTCATTGCAACAAGCGTACCTATTCCACCACTTTTCTTTGTGCTTATTATGGGACCTATGCGCCTTATAGCGCCTTCTTTCTGGAGCCGCTGGATTCGTCTTATTACATCATCTTCTTTCAGTCCCAGGTTTTTCCCCAGCTCCTCGAAAGGTTTGCGGACAAGGGGAAAGTCTAATTGGATTGCGTTCAATATCTTTTTATCAACATCATCCATCGGAATTTTAGATATAACCAAAAAATCACTTCCTTCCTGGTGCATATATGCAATAAGGCTCTTCTTCCAGATAATCTCCCGTACCTGCATAAGCCCTGGCCCGGCAGCCGCTGCATACATTTTTATACTCGCATATGCCGCATTTGCCTTTCAGCAGTCCCGGGTCGCGAAGGTCGCAAAAAACCTTTGATTTCTCCCATATCATCTTAAAAGGTTTCTGCCTGATATTCCCGGCAAGAGCTGGTAAATATCCGCATGGATAGACATCGCCTTTACTTGAGACAAAACAGAAGGCTGATCCTCCAAGGCATCCTTTGGTCATGGCTTCAAGGCCATGGGTTTCAGGTGTGATCCGTATCCCTTCTGCCTTTGCACGCTGTCTCATTATCCTGAAATAATGAGGTGCACATGTAGCTTTTAACTGTATTCTTTTATCCTTGCTCCTGTCATAGAACCAGTTAAGCACCCGCTCATATTCTTCAGGCGGGATCTCTTCGGATTCTATTTCTTCGCCCCTTCCTGTCGGGACAAGAAGGAAAATATGCAGGGCAGATGCTTTAAGTTCTATAGCAAGATCATAGATTTGCGGGATCTCTTTAAGATTTCTCTGTGTGATCGTGGTATTTATCTGGAAACCCAGACCTTCTTTTTTCAGGATTTCAATTGCACGAAGAGAAGCTTCAAATGCACCTGGCTCTCCCCTGAAAACATCATGCATTTCCCTGGTCGCCCCATCAATACTAATACTTACCCGCTGGATTCCCACATCTATCAATTTTCTGGCAATTTCTGGAGTAAGAAGCGTACCATTTGTGGCAAGCACAGCACGCATTCCCTTCCCTTTTATGTATTGCGCGATCTCATATACATCAGAGCGAAGCAGTGGCTCTCCTCCGGTGAGGATGATTATGGGCCTGTACTCTACCAGTTCGTCTATGAAATGCTTTGCTTCGGCTGTAGATAATTCACCGGGCTGCGGCTCTTTTATTGCTGATGCCCTGCAGTGGATGCAGGCAAGGTTGCAGGCATTGGTCAGTTCCCATGCGATAAGTCTTGGGGGTTTAACTTGAACTTTAGTTTCAACTTTTTGTTCTATCAATAAAATCACGTATTATCGCATTATCGTTTGTTACCTTAATCTTTATGTAATAAGCGAAGAAATATTACTGGTATGGATTTGAGTTACTTAAATATAGCTTTTGGTATAGTATGGATCGTGTTCACAGTTTATATTTTAAGCCTGGTCTGGCAGCGAAGGTCTCTTGAAAGCGAGATTAAAACGCTTGAAGGTTTAAAATAATAATATAATATTATCTCAATAGTAAAATGACATGAGCATTGAAAGTATCCTGGATTACAAAACCATAGCAGTCGTGGGGATATCCGATGACCCTGAGCGCCCGAGTAATTGTGTCGCACGTTTTCTCAAGGAGCATGGCTACAAAGTAATCCCTGTTAATCCCAAACTTACGGAGTGGGAAGGAGAAAAATGTTATCCTGACCTCCTGTCTGTACCTGAAAAAGTGGATATTGTGGATATTTTCAGGCGCTCTGAAGCCATTCCTCCGATCGTGGATGAAGCAATTGCAATAAAAGCAAAAGTTGTCTGGATGCAAGAAGGGATAATTAATGAGGAAGCTGCGGCAAAAGCGCAAAAAGCAGGGATTGAAGTTGTAATGGATAAATGCACAAAAAAGGAATATGTGAATTTCAAAAAGTGAAATTAAATCGAATATTCACCTTTTAATTTGGCGATATCAAGGGATTTTATAGGAACTGGTTCTTCTTTTAAAACAAGGATTGCTTCTTTGAGGTCATGAATTCAATACTTTTAGAAGTTCGGACTCTTAGACTGTCAAATTTCTCTGTATTGTCCTGATGGCTTTACACCCCTGCATTACTACCGACGCATACCTCAGCAGGATTGCCCCTTCCGTTCAGAGCAATTAGGTTATAAATATGCTAAAGCTATTGCATCTCAACAAAGTCCCTACCTTTCATATACTCCCTTAAAACAGTCGTCGCGTAACTCCCTTTCTGCAAAGAGAACTCAAGCACAACTTTCGTCTTCCCTGCATTCTTCTCATCCTCACAAACACTGAATCCAGGCTTAAAAGGCACTATTATCTCCCTTCGCAGTCCCTTCGATGCCAGTTCAGGCATAGCGGGAACTTTGAAACCTTCCGTATCAATATCCAATTCCTTCACCACTGCCTTCTCAATGCCCCCGGCCTGTCCTTCTGCGAACTGTGTTTCATAACCCACAAGAGGCGCCGTGACAAAGGCCCTGCCCCTGTTGATGAGGTTATTTATCCCGTCAAGATTATCGTTCGTTACCTTCTGTAGTCTTGAAGTATCCGGCAACCCCATCTCGTTCTTGAAGCATACGATATCCCCGTCATAAGCCTCGTTGATCGACATGCCGGATCCGATACGGCGGCTCAATACCAGGTTGAAAATATATGACTGGTAGGCATGCAGGAACATCGCCATCAATTTTGGCGACAACGCCCGGAAAGCCCCGGCATAATCATCAGGATGGGCTATCAGGTGGCTCATCATAGCCCTTTCGAACTGCAAATGAAGAGGATATATTTTTACTCCTTCCCTGAAATCCCCCGTATCCCAAACGAACTGGCGCACTTTTCTAATTGGCTCATTCTCTTCAGGATATGCTTTTGCTATATAGGCCAGGGCTGCCTCTTTGATATTTCCCCTGAGGATCGCTTCACCTACCACATGCGTCACAGGCCTGTTCTCCCCGAATCTTTGCACCCCGAAAAAATTGGGAACTCCCTTTTCAAGCTCATGAGTTATAGACGTTACCCGCGCCAGTGTCTCCTGCGCTGGAAGATCGATATTCCTGATGGTGATCTTAAAACGATTGCCCCAGAGGTCGCCAAGACTTATTTTTTTATTCGAGCGCCCGATAGGTTTCAATTCAATATCCTTTAAATGCACACGTGCAAGGTCATCTTCGGTGATATCCCAGATACTTATTTTCTGTTTCGTGATCGCACGCTTGTCCTTTGTGCCTGCCCATCCGAATCGTGTCTGGCTTATTCTCAAAATGCGCGCAAGATCGCGCACAAGATGATGGATATCCCAGTTCGTCTTTGTGAGTTCAGCTATAAGGTATTGTCCCGCAGGTGTCTCAACCCTGTTCGTCAGTTCCTCAACGCAGAAATCTTCTATTTCCTGCCGTATGACGCCACCTATTCCAGGAGTTTTGGAATAATAAAGGCCGATGCCGATAGTAATATCTGTAGTAATGGTAATTGCCTCGTTAAATTGATTATTCAGGTTTGTATAATGCGGTATCCGGGTTTAAACTATATTGAACAAGATCGCAGAATAACCTGAACTACTACTTTAACTCCACAAAGAAATAAACATTGCCTTCCTTCCTGATCGTTGAAGGTATAGCAGTTTCATAATGATGAGATGAATTTCCAATGCCGGTTGTACTAACATTGATCCCTGTTATAAACACAAGTTCTTCACTGTCATCCCCATAATCGCCATCCCCATTATCTTTAGTTGTATCCCATAGTATTCCTGTAATGAAAGTGGAATTCTCGACTGAAACATAATTGGTCGTATTGGTACTGTTGACGATCGGCACATTATCTATTGTCCTCCCATAAACCTTGAAACTCGTGACGTTCCTGGGGTCGGTACCATTACCATCCAGGCTGAAAAGTTGTGTGATATTATTGTTAATAAAACCTGTTGCATTGTTGCTTCCGGGTGTCATGTTGAGAAGATCATCTGCTCTCTGGAAATTATCCTGTGCAATTCCTCCGCTCTTTTTCCTTCCCAGGGCCTGGAGATTACTATATTCAAAGGACGGGACGCTGCTGACAAAAACATTTCCCCGATTCGTATCCCAGCTCCAGTTGAGAAGAGAATTCCCCGTTTGGCCTTTAAGGGTAATGTTCCCGGAAATATTGCCGTAGTATTTTTGCCATGCAGAGACATTAATTAATTTTGAGGCATTGTTGTTGCTGTCATCAGTCTCAACAAGGGTATTTTCAGGATCTGTTTTTATTGAAATATTATGGGTGCCTATGATGGAATTCCAATAAATTGTAGCATTCCCGCTATTGCCTGCGTCGATATTTGTAATCGTGGCATTCGCAATATTATTGCCCGTATCCGGAGAACCATCATAGAAACTTACATTTATATTAATGGCATCTCCCAATCCGCTATTATATACAGTAGCATTTATGGTTACATTCACGTTTTCTTTGACCTCGCCATTTTCAACTTCAGATAATATATATGAGAAAGATATATTGTCGTGGGTCAAAACAAGGTCCGGAATTTTTGCCAGGGGCAGATAATCAATGTTGGAAACATCGAGAGTATAAGAAGAATCGCAAATATCATCGTTATTGGCATCAGTGCATGTCTGGGAGAATCCTGTTCTGTTCGGATATGCCCAGTAATTTCCTCCCAGGTTAGAGCCTGAAATTATATTCATGCCTCCTATCATCGTTGTGTTCCAGGTGTTGGAGGCATCAACGTTATAATTATCGGTATTGTTAAAATGGTTATTATAGATGGTATTGTTGTCTGAAGAAAATAAGTAGATACCATAATTGCTGTTCGACGTCATGATGTTGCCGGTCACGGTATTATTATTTGAATTATTAATACCGATTCCACTATTGGTATTATTTAAAGTTGTACTGTTGTCTATTATATCATCGTTGCTGGAAGAATCAAGATAAATACCATTTACATTCGAGACTGCTGTTATCCCGGTGATCCTTCCCGATGATGTATTCTGGTAATATATTCCATAAAACCAATCTGTTACTGTCAGATTCCTTACTGTTATGTTTGTATAATCAGTGCCTGCCTGCACACCATAGGAGTCAGCTTCATCTATCCCATCGATAGTATATCCGCTGCCATCAAAATCAACGTTATTTGCCCGTATTTTGATACATGAGCTGGAATTATCCAGTATATCCGTTGTTAATGTATAAGAACCGCTATCATTTATATACATACAGGAATCGACGCTTGTGGCAGCGTACACGGGTAAGATAGTGATTGATACGGATATTAATCCTATAAGGACATTTTTCATATCCTCTTTTTTATACATTATTCAAGACCATTACATGATTATGAGCATGATGATATATATCTTTTTCCCTATATCATTATATAATATAGCAGTCATATATTAATTATAAGCATAATGATGAGAAATCCGTCTAAGTTGGATCATAAAGGATTTTATCGATATGCAAAAAATACGGAGGAATGAATATATGAAGAATATTAACTTCAATACAGCGCTATCCGCAGCAATTTTAGTTCTGGCACTATTATTCGTAGCCGGGACTGCATCTGCTGCTATAGGTGATAATGATCTGGATAGAAGCTTATTGATAAATGGAACAAATGAAACCCAGCCACTCAGGGAAGGTCAAAATTCCAGTCAATCTGCAGGAGGATATATTACCCAGATTGACCTGTATCAGCAAACCAACCAGACCCAGAACTGGCAGGGCTACTTTGGTAACGTGTCCGGAATTATAACATTGAGTGGCGCTAACGGTTCAGAAATGTATAACTGGACAGTAAATGTCACGAACAGGTCTATTTATGCAATAGATAATGAGAGTTTTACGGCCTGGGACACACTCTATGAGGCCAACATCACTAACCTTGATGCAATCTGGTTTGGTAGTGAAGTAATGCCGGATACGATCAAGAATACATATAAAACGGGTGATGGAAACAGGACTTTCGTAGATACATCAATAAATGCTTCCCATGTACATACTACAAATGGTTTCCTGGACCATGTGATTCAAGCTGTCGATACTAACGCTAATGTAACTAAAGGGCAAGTATTATGGGCAGCCGTCGTTGTAGCTGCTCAGGAAAACTACAAAGGCGGGTATTCAAACTATGAATTGCTTGTTCCTGTAAATGGAACCTCACCTAATGTATACTACTTCTACATGGAACTTCCGTAGACCTTGTTGGATCCTTGATCCAACTTTTTTTTTCAGGCGAAGGTTTAATATATAAGTTACTATTATCATAGTAATGATGAGATTGGCCTACAAATTATTATTGTTATTTTTGTTGGCAGGAATATCGATATCATGCGCCTCTGCATCACCCGATCAGGTAGTAATTAATTCTGCAGACTGGCAGGATGTTTACCTTGGCACACATTATGCAGGTTTTAATGATATAAAATCTATTTTTCTCATAAGCAGTGAACATGCATCAATAGTTCCTCAAACACTGGATACAACAAAAAAAAACATACTGCTTGTGGAATCCGATAAAGCACCTTTTGCTTTCAACTATAAGACAAACCTTGAAGGCGCCGGCTTTACTGTTGATGAAATAATTGCTTCAGGAACAACTCTTAATATAGAGCTTGCTAAAAGGGCAAACACAAGCAGTTTCATAGTCGTAGATGATGTATCCGGATATAATGCTATTTCTGTTGCGCCTTATGCTGCCCAGGAAAAATTTTTCGTCCTTTTTGGCAATAAAAAAAATATTGATGAATTATACTTCTTCCTGAAATCCAATGGTGTAAGCAGGATGATAATTTATGGCTTTCTGGATATAGAGGTCAAAAACAAACTGGCCGAATTCAAACCAGAAGTGATCAATAACGGATCAAGGTTTGATAATAACATTGACCTGTTGAAACGATACAAAAGCATCAAGCAGCTAACCCTTACAAACGGGGAATTTATTGAAGGAGGAATCATGTCAGGAAAAGAACCCGTGCTTTTAATAGGAAAAGAAAGAGTTCCTGACAGGGTTGTTGGATATATAAAAGAAAGCGGCATAAAAAGAGGTCTTGTCATCGGGACCGAACTATCAGGTCTTGCATATCAGTTAAAACAGGCAACAAATATGACTATTTTTGTAAAGTTCGGACAGGGATTAACAAACGGTGGTGGCTCCTCCGAAGTTAAATCGCTTGATATGTTCCCTCTTCCGAAATATAAGCTTGCAATTGATATTAATTCAGTTAAATATAATCGTGCTACAAAGGATCTTGAAGTGACTTATGAAAATACGGAAAATACGGGAGTATATTTAAGGTCATCGATCGAAATATTATCAAAAGGTGTGAGAATAACCACTCTTGGTGACAGGGAACCTGCCTATGTGGATAGCAACAGTATGGTGACTCTGGCCTATAAAGCAGAATTGAACGGCCAGAACCTGACTGCGAAATTCACAACAATGTTCGGTGAAGTTCCAGGATCGTTTGAACGTGTCCTTTACAAGGAAATGAACATTGAGATGATAGATATACCGGATAGTTCATCGCTTAATATTTCAGAGGTTTCCTATGACAAAAAAGCTCATAAGTTAAAGGTGAGGATCACAAATACGGGTGCGGTTAGCGTATATGCAAAGACCCAGGTAAAGTTCCTGGTATATGGTGAGGAAACAATAAAGGTCCAGGATAAACCAATGCTCCTTGAAGCGGGAGCTTCAAAGGATGCGGTTTTTATTACAACCCTGAGCGACACGAATATTGAAGAGAATCCCCATATCAATGTCCGCGTAAATTACGGCCAGAGAGAATCCGCACTGGTAAAAGTAATTGAAGGGAATTATCCTCTCCAGATAGCAAGAGATTATGTTATCCCGATACTTGTATTAGTCCTGATAATAGTAGCAGTAATGTTCCAGATGCACAAGAAGAAAAAACTTGGGAATTATATAAAAAAATTGAAACAAAAAATACCTGATCAAAATTAAATTCTGTCATCGGTTAAGTCCACCAGTCATCCCTGAACCGATATCTGTTGATTTGAGGTTAATTGTTATAATTATTTTTCCGATAACGATGAAAATAACAACACCAATTGTTACCTGTAAGGGATATAACAGAAGCATTTCTCTGGGAATAATAGTCGGCAACAATGATATCGCTGCGGCAGGAGGAAAGACAAATTGCATCCGATGGAATAAAAAGAGAATCCATATAACAATGCATCCAGCTGTAATCCATAAAGGCCAGTTTAATAAAAAGTGAGTCACTTCAACCCAAAGTATCCCTGAAATGGATGCAAACAAAAGCAACAAGAGAAGATGTACCGGCTTTTGACAGACCTGACCGCAAGGATTGGCAAATTCAATAAATGTAACGATTAAGGGTGGTGATATAATATAAATCCATTTTGATTGAAAAGCAATTATTAAAACAAAAACAACCCCGAAAAAAAGCATTAACAGGTGAATATTTGTCATTGCTTCCCAGGGTTCTCGCTCCTCTTTATTTAAATCGGAAGCTAAACGGGCTGCTGAATGCTCGCTAAACTGAAAACGATTCAACAAACCTCTGCTGGCAACGATGCATCCTGAAAATATGAAGACAGAAAGCGGATAATAAAAACTGTCGAAATTTAAAAAAATCGGAAGAATGGCGGCTGATATCGATGGTAAAACGTTCGAACGCAACAGGTATAACTGCAAGCCGACAAGTAGAAAAGTAAAAGCAATTAGGATTTCCGGGTTATAAGGCAGAAAGTGAAGTATTCCTACACCGGTTATTGCAGCTAAAGTGGGCGACAAACATAAATAAAGAGGTTTATCTGCAAATGGTGAATTCTCTATCAACCAGGCCACAATGATTAAAGTGGCAATTTCAGGAAAAATAATTTCTTCGCCAACAGTCGCAGATGCTACAAAGAACATAACAACTACTAACAAAACTGCAGCAAGTGGCATTATCATTCTTTTCATTTTATACTTCTATACCGATGTGAAATCCATTATGGAACCTCGCTTATTTTCCTGCAAGCATCTCCCTGATTTTTTGTCCTATTTCTTTTGCTTTCTCAATGACATCATTTTGACTTTCTATTGATATATATTTATCCTTTGATGGCACAGCTCCTTTGCCGAACAACAGCCGAACTCCACTAATCCCGCAGGTGTCCCCATATCCGCATGAAAGGCAGGCGATGTTTCCTGTTCCGCTTACTTTCCCGATTACATTCATCCCTTCCATTTGCATAAAAGCAGCGATCTGGTCAGCAGCATGGTCCACGCTTGGTATTCCCCGCCCGACCCCGACTGCTACTGCCGCCCCAATTTTACCTTTATTGAGCATTCTTTGATGATGCATGGAGTACATACGCTCAGTCAGCATTTTTGTTCTTGAGTCAAGAGTGCCATAGGTAGGATAGCCGCCAATAACAAGAGCCTTACATTCTTTGATCTTATTTTCAATGGTATGCCAGTCATCCTTCTGCCTGCAAATGTTATCCCTGGCGCAGCCAAGGCATGCCCTGCATGGATGGATATCGTATTCTGAAAGTTTAATGAATTCGTAATCAAGACCCGTAGCTTCAAGAACTGTTTTGACCAGCCTGTCTGTATTGCTGTTTTTTACAGGGCTTCCGCTTATTCCTAACACTTGCATTCTAAATCGCCTGCTGTTTTACTTTTGTTCTTTATCCTCTCTTTAATGAGCCTCCCGATTCTTTCTGCTTCTGCCATAACTTCGGGTTCATCCTTCACAGACCTGTAGCTTTTCAGGAATTTAGCAGAGCCGTGTGTATACGGCTTGTTATCATGGAGGATTTCAAGATACCCCTTATATGCTTCTTCAACACCCAAATCCATACCAGTCAGTTCTTTCGAGTATGCATTCCAGACCGTATAATTGCATGTCTCACCCGGACCGCATACGAAACAACATGGAGTTCCTTTTGCCGTCATGCTTCCCACGATCTCCATACCTCCTGCGCGAAGGGCGTTTCCCAGCCATTCACCAACCATTTTTTCAGCAGCCACACCGACAGCGACTGTTGCAGCAAACTTATCTGCTGTCAGGAGTTTTATGTGCCTTTTTGAATATAGCCTCTCTATGAATGCCTTTGTAAAAGCGCTTGCTGCGCCGTAGAATGTTGATGAACCGACAACGATAGCATCAGCTTCCATTACCTTTTTGGAAAGCCACTTAAAATCATCATTGATTATGCATTCATTTGTCCGGACACATTTCATACAGGCGATGCAGGGACCTACTTTTATAGACGAGAGCTTGATAAACTCGGTCTGTGCTCCCGTAGCTTCAAGTATTGCTTTTACCAGCGTGTCTGTGTTGCTGTTCTTTGTCGGACTGCCGCTTATTCCTATAACTTTCATATAATAGACCTCTCTAATTTGAGATAAAATAAACAGGGCTTAGAGCCCTGCTCTTTCAACGATTATGTCCGCAACCTTTTTTGCGTTCCTAAAAGGAAAATCGCTTGCTTTCAGCAGTTTTCCTGCCTGGCCTGCCGTTACTTCAAGGCCACCCGCCTTGCATGTTGTATTTGCACCGTTTGGGAATGCCGCCAGGAGTTGTTCCGGCGTCTTTATCGGGAACTTTGCGCCTGCAAGTCCTCCGACGATCTGCGCATGAATCTCTTCTTTTACGCTCATGATTTTTCCTCAGTTATTGCCTTTATCTCACCTGCTGTTCTGGATATCGGGCAGCCGCTGGCATGTTTTTCACATTTGAAACATGCGCTTTTGACGGCATCTAACGACTTCTGTGCTTCTTCTTTTGTTACTTTTTTGTTTGTGTATTTCCATTCAGGCATTTAATTCACCTCAAAACCATATTGGCAGGTTATTGACATATACTTAGCCGTCATAAAACTATACAAACTACATTTTAATATACAAACATGACCTTTAAGGTTGTGAGGGAAACCTTGCAATAGAAATCTTATAATCTTGGTGATGCCCCCCACCCAGACACATTTCTAATAAAATAAAAAAAGCAACCCAGAGGGTTGCTATTACTTGCTATTAAAATCCATTAAGGTTGTTTCTGTTCTTTAATAATTTTTTGTCTCCATTCCTCTGGAGATATCTCTTGTGCGAATGCTTTCTTAAACCTTTCTCGCTTATTTTGCTGGTCTGTTTGATCCGTGATAGGAAGATCTCCGTAAGCAGGTACAAGAGTATACCATTTATCGATATCATTAACTCCAGCGGCAAACAAATAAGTTTTACTTGGTTCCAAAAGCTTGTCCCCCTCGATAAGAATCAACTGATTCTCGCCATTTTTCTTTTCATAGCCGCCATATTGACTCACTTTGATTATTCCATTGAGGTTTCCTTTTATATTCTCTAAAACCTCAACATTAAACTGAGTTTGTGGCGAAAAACCGCTTGCTTTGCCTGCTGGTACACTGTTTGGTTTATTGCCAGTTTGAGCAATAACCTTTCCAATGAACACATTGTCTACAGAGCCTACTAATGCGCTATCATTAGTAACATCCACCATATAATCAACCTGAGCATAGCTGATTTTGTCTGTTTGTGAGAACCAAAAACCTGTGGCGATTAAACCTGCCATTACTGCGAAAATAATACCAATTTTAATTTTTGTTATCATATATATCATTTCCTTTTTGTATATTTTTATGGATATAGCGTATTGTAATCCTGAATATCGTGTGACCCTAATTGTGTTAATGAATATTGTCCTTGAACCATTACATTGGGATAGTAACTGTGATTAAGTCCAAGTGCATGACCCAATTCATGTGTAGCGGTTTTTTTCTGTTCGCTAGTTGTAAATTGGTCAAATCGATATTGATTAAATTTAATATCATCGCTACCAAGCGGATTATACCAATAATAAGCGAAAGCTGAATTAGTACTTGAATCATAATAATCCCCATATGTAACATCTTCATATGTCCAAATCGTATCCGGTGCAATATTTACTTTACCAAGGGCATTCCATGTACTAAATGAATGACTTTGTGCTGTGGTATATTGTGTACTTCCACCGTAGCGAATTTCCATATTATCTACGGCACTATGACCAAGGAAATGTGCGGATGCTGTGATAGCTAATGTTAGGATGACAATCGCTAAGAATAGACTTTTATCCAATTGTTTCATAATTATCCTTTTCTCCCACTTTGGTAGTTAACTGTTCCAAATTTCATATTTGTTTTCATATTTTCCTCTATATTTCTCCGGAGGCAAAACCAAGCAAGTCTTTAATACATTTGAAGTACTAACCTTATTTTGCCTTCGGGCGATGTCCGGGGTTTAACCATTCTTTGGTAAGTTCAGTTGAACCCCGCACGATTTCTTAAAAGTATTAGATGCTTATATAATTTCTATGACAACTGTTTGCATATGATCCCGTTCATATCGTATTCAGGGCTTCCTTCGTTTTTGCTTGCTCTCCTGTTCATTTGCAAATTCGAATTCGAGCATAATTTTGTGTATGGTGTGAGAGGTATTCTTATTTTGCATCGAGCAAATATCGTTTTTTCTTGATACAATGCATTTTGCCTGAACCATCTTGGTGTGATGCCCAGATACTTGGCTGCCAATTCCTGTGAAATGCTTCCGAATCATAATCCTTCAAATATACTTTTAGTTTCCGTTTGTTCTTGATTTTGACCACATATATGACATTTATTTAGAATGAGGAAGTTTTTTTGGGAAAAGATACTTCATACAACCGTTTGCGCTATATAAATAGGGTCTTTACTTCCTGAAATATTTTCATTATATAGCCATATGGAAACCCCAGATTTACCAACACCTACTTCCGCTTTATATGTCTTTTCAATCTTATCATCTAAAGCAACTTTAAAAGTATATTCTCCATTCTTCTCTGTTATTTTAGGAGAAAATATAGGCTCATCTTTCGGATTTACCTCATATGTTTCTTTAAATAAAGATTTATTAACAGAATCAAATATTTCTACCGTAACTAAATGTTTGTTAATATCATTGTTATGTATAGAGAAACGCAGCGGTTCCATACCCGGTGAAACTAATAATCCAATGAGATAAATGCTTGTTATTACAATTAATGCAATAATCCCTAAGCCTATGAGTATTTTATTTATTGTTCTCATTTTTCCTCTCTAAAAAAAATGGGATAGATTTTAACTACCCCAAACATTTTCATTTACAATTCCCCTGTCTACAGTATCCCATATATTGGTTCCCCAGTATGCCCATTCGTAATTCATTATGCACTCTGGATGCTCCCATGACCAAGTTCCTCTATCGGGTGCATTAAATAAATGGGAAATTTCATGCTGGACAATGCTGTCGTGAGGCCAATCAAGATTGCCTACAACAGTATCAGCGGCTAAGGCAAAGAAACCGTCTAAATCTGCTAGTCCATTATGATTCACGTCGTGCGCCCATCCCAACACAATATCATTAGCTTGTGTTCGCATCCAGGCTGTATCTTGAACAAGATCAGCATGTGCCGCGTAAGCATCTGTTGCTGGTGAAACATCACTTGCATCCCAATAATTCCAGAACCATGACTCACTCATAGTTACGCCAAAGTTTGTATTAAATCGGGATAATGCAGCAGTGGTATCAGAAGTAATTGGTTCTGTTGGCTTATGTGCAGAATCCTTTGCTACATGGATAATCACATCTATATTCCCATTTATAGCGTGGGGACCTGTAGTAGGACCACCAAGAATGCCTATTAAAGGCTCTGTATCTGTTCCATTCTTTAAATCTATCTTTTTGCTCTTAACGAGTTTCTTTACTTCTTCCTTTGGAAGAGGTTGGCCATTTACAACTTCCACTTTTGGATTTGCAGGGTCTACACCATATTTATTTATATATCCTTGTCTTGCACTTTCTTCAAATGCAATTGCTTCTTTAATGCTGATTACTTTATCGTAATCCACCCCTTCCTTGAATCCCTCTGGTGGTTTACCTGTTTCAGTTGCTATAACTCTGGTATTTCCGTACAATATTGTCCCTTCCAGAAAGTTAGGTAATTTATTTTCTGCAAACTTTATATCATTTTCTGTTATGTTATATTTTGAGTGCAGATTTTTTAATTCTTCTGGTGGAAATACTGCGCCAGTAATTTTTTGATCATTTACTCCTTGCGCGCCTATTGCTGGCACAATTATAAGGCTTACTACCAGCAATGCCGCAAGTAGCGCGCCTAATTGCATTTCTTTAGTTCTTTTCATGTTCTTTTTCACCTCTTATTTTTTATCCCATGAGGCAAAACCAGGCAAGTCTTTAATACATTTGAAGCACTAACCTTATTTTGCCTTCGGGCGATGTCCGGGGTTTAACCATTCTTTGGTAAGTTCAGTTGAACCCCGCACGATTTCTTAAAAGTATTAGATGCTTATATAATTTCTATGAAAACCACATAACTGATTCGGTTTGCAAATTGATTCAGTGAAATAAAGCAGTAGAAACGTTTGGTTGATTGATAACTCATGCATCGAACTTCAATCATTCAGGGTAGTCCAAAATCAGTTAGGTGATTTTCATAGAAAACCCATATACTCCTTTGCTGTTATACCCTTTCGGTGATAACATGAAATGGTTAATTGGTTTATTTATGGTTGCAGCGTTGTTGTCTGTGCCAGTGGTATCAGCAAAAAATACAACAGAATACACAGTGCGTCCCTCAAGCGGTGAAATACCGCCAGTATCTATCCAGACATATGATTCTTTAACACAGGGTCAGACTAAAACATACTATACAAATGTGGGAAGCAGTGTAAACTGGCTTGAAGTTGACCTGAACTGGGGAGACAAAACCGATTCCCTCTCGCTGACCATATACACGCCCGGCAGCAGCCGCATTGGAACTTATTATGATTCAAGCGATGGAATAATTGACGGCAGGATACATATTGATATTGTTCCAGGTCAGGGTTATGTAGAAGCAGGACAATGGAAGTATGAGGCATATGGAGTATCAGTCGTTGGAACGGAAGACTACAACTTTAACGTATATCAGCATTAGACTGAATACATTCCTCCTTTGCTTTTTCTTTTTGCTATCGGTCTCTACAGCTTTAGCCACCGAGTACACGGTACGTCCCTCCCAGAGCGATAAATCGGGCGCTCCGGTAGCAGGTGAGGAAGTGCATGAGATCGAAGTCAAACCTATTCCTTACTGGCTTTTTCTTATTCTGTTGGGTTTTACTAATATAACCTCTTCTCCGGAAACTTTTTTTCTAATCAGGTTTTTTCCCATCCTTGGTGGCTATAAGAGATTAAACAGCTCAAATATTTTGGAAAATATGAACAGGGAAAAACTATATGGTTTTATTAAATCCTTCCCTGGAAGTTATTTCAGCGAGATAATAAAAGAAACAGGATTGAACAAAGGATCGGTCGAATACCACCTGAAAATGATGGAAACAGAAAAAATGATAGAATCATACAAAACAAACGGAAAACTTCGCTATTTTCTGAACAACTCTACTTATAATAAAGAAGAACTGACAGTAATTTCTGCGCTGAAGAATGATACTCATAGAAGGATTATTTTAGGGATACTTGGTAATCAAAATATAAATCATAAAACCCTTGCAGAAGGAATCGGAGTTTCTTCATCGACACTTACACAACATATTAAACATCTGAAAGAGCAGGGGATTGTTAAAGCTGATACAGATGGCAGGTACACAATTTACAGCATCAATTCCAATTACTTCGATTCATTGCAGGAATATTTGAACAACACATCCTCATAAACTCAGAAAGAAAAAAAAACCAGACCTTATAGTGCCATAGAACTATACCAACTACATTTTAATATACAAATATGACCTTTAAGGTTGTAATGGAAACCTTTTTAGCCTGATAAGACAAAACAACTTCTAAATGGCAAATAAAAAGGAGGACTCTTACAAAGAGATCCTCGAAATAAAAAAGAAACTGCATGAAATACATACTGACATGAAGCGGTTTGTAGAGCAATCAAGCCAGCAGCATCTTGAACATGTTCTTTCGGGTTCCCGCGCTAATTTTACGAATGCGATCATCGGGCATGTTCTTGATGATATCGAGGGCGGTCTTGAAAGTAATATGGTCAAAAGATGCGATATGCGGGAGACATGTAAATCAAACTTCACCGGATTCCTTCAAAAGAATGCAAACCTGATAAAGCAGGATGAGGTTCATGAAGATGTTATTTTGAAAAACCAGTCGGATTTAAACAATATGAGGAGCAATGCCCCATCGAAGCAGTGCGAAAAATGTTTTTCAAATGTACAGGCACTTTTCGGAAAACAGGTCGATCTGATGAGGTCAATGCAAATCTATGACACAGATACAAAACAAAAGCAAAATATATCAGTATTACCTGACGAACTAATTGTTAATGACATACTTGAGCCGCTATCCAACAGACAGCGCCTGCAAATCCTGAAAGCAATAGCAATAGAGACAAAAACCTTTTCAGCGCTTTCCGAACTTACAGGACTTCGCGGGGGAAATTTACTGTTCCATCTGCAAAAACTGGTTGACAGCGCAATGATCTTACAGCGCCATGAGCGCGGAGATTATATGATAACGGACAAGGGTTTCAAGGTATTAAGAAGTATAGGCGATATGTATTCGGTATTGAACCCCTGAAGTTATACATGGTTTCCGGGAAAAAGGTAAAATATGAATTCATTGAATAATGTAAATCCGACCGGGTTCCAGACAGTGGAAGAACTTATGATGACCCCGGCGCCTAAATTCAATGATGTTATGCGCTGCGTTTTTAAGATAAAGGATTATGAAATAGATGTATATTTTTATCTTCTTGACCATCCCGGATCAGCTATTGCTGAAGTTTCAGAGTCTCTTAAAAAAGATAGGAGTTCTATCCAGCGCTCACTTCAGACATTGATGGACAAAAGTATGATCAAACGAAAATTCAGGGTACTGGGCGCAGGCGGGTTTACTTATATTTACAATGCTGTGCCTATTGAGGAAACAAAACTTATAATGAACAGGGAACTTAATGTATGGTACCGGATGATGGGACAGCTTGTAACGAATTTTGAAAAGCGATGATCGGGTGTGCTTATTTTACTCACTACTTCGCTGGATATTACTGGTATAACCTCAGATAGTGTTTGAGGTAATAAAAATATGAACAATAAAATAATAGCCATTGCACTGGTTTCCTTAATAATAGGAGCCGGTGCCGGCTATGTAATAAATAGAATGAACGTGAATGAAAAAATTTCTGAAAAACAGGCCGAAATAAATTCCCTGAGCTCTGAGATAGAATCTCTCCAGGCAGCGTCCGCGCCGCTTGAGAAAGATGCCGGCCTGTGGAGGCAGCTCAGGGCAACTTATACAGACAAAGCGCCTCCTGATATGCCGGACCACCTGGTGAAAATGCTATCCGACGGCAAGATACTTTTCATCCATCTGGATGGTCCCGTTGATACCGCCAGGAATATCCTCTGGATCGGAGACGGCATACCTGGAAAATTCATTAAAGCCGACCAGCCCAAAGGAGAAGGATATGTTCACTTTTCCGGTATTGATACAAAATTCATGCCCACTTCGCCACCTGAGTAATGCTGCCTGCTTTCCAGGCAGTTATTTTTAAAGGTATTTATGTTAGACAATATAATTAAAGTTTTAAAAAATAAGTCGTATCTGGCTGTTGCTTTGATCTCTATCGCAGTTATGATCTGCATTTATGCAGTATTCACAAACCTGACAATGGGGACACAAATAAATCCCGGCAACGGTTTTTTGACTATTGTTATGGCAGTCCTTTCAGGAATTTACCAGACCATGTTCATATATAACCAGAGGGAGATGGGATTTAAGAAGCATGAAAAAACAGGCATTGCAGGAATGTTCATAGGTTTTTTTACATCGGCATGTCCTGTTTGTACACCCCTGCTGGTATCGCTCCTGGGAATATCGGCGCCGCTGGCTTTCATTTTAAGCAAGAACCTGTGGCTTGAAATAGCTTCTATCATGCTGCTTTTATTTGCCTTATTTAAACTCTCAGAAAGCATGAACAAATGCTCACTGGGAAGGTGCGAGTAATATACCTGTAATCGGATGTGCTTATTAAGCTCACAACCTGAAGAGGGTTATTATCTACAAGGCAAATATAGAATTTGTCTGAAAAAGACACTTAAAACGGAGGTATAAAAATATGACAGGTTGTTGCACACCAAAAAAGACAACTGCGCCGAATGACGCATGTCCGTGCGGATCCAGAAAGAAATTCAAGGATTGCTGCGGAAAGAAATAAAGGAACAGTGAGTAAATAAAGGAACAAGGTGATATTTAATGTCAAAGATGTGTTCGATGGAAGGCTGTAAGACTTCCGAAGGAATGTGCATTCACGAAAAAATGATGGCTGTAATAATAATGGTTGCCATTGTAGCGATTGCAGTAAAAGTACTGAATGTGTTATAAAGAAGGCAGATATTCTGCCTTCTCATAATAAAAAAAGCCGGAGGAAAATAAATGAAAAGTTGCTGCTGTGAAATTTGTGATATAAAAGAGAAAGGAACTTCTATTTGCCCGGAATGCGGCAACACGGGAAAACCGGTTATGGAAATAACATTAAGAAGTATGGTCAAAGAACCAGTGTTTGCATCTATCGAAAATCCGGATGGGTTCTATTTTTGTGAGACACCAACCTGTGAAGTTGTCTATTTCAATAATGAGCAACAGGCTTGTTTGCATAAACAGGATGTAAAAGTCAGGGTTGGCATAAAAGAAAAGGAAAATCCTGTTCAAGTGTGTTATTGTTTTGGATGGACAAAGGAGAGGATTTTTGAGCAGATCAGGCAGCTGGGATATAGTACAGCTGTCCGGGAAATAACTGCAAAAATAAAAGCCGATGAGTGTACCTGTGATAAAAAAAATCCATCTGGAAGATGCTGCCTCGGCGAAGTTAATAAAGCAATCAAAAGTGGGCAGGAGATATACGGAATAAAGAAAAATCAGAGCCTATAGCCTTAACCCTTAATGCCAGGTTCTTCTTTCCCCTGGCCCAGAGACATTTTCAAGTTGATTTCATTTTTTATTGAAATCATTATAACCATAATACTTATATAATTGCCAATGAATAATATTATATATCTTGTACGCATTTTATTAATATAACTCTGCTAAACATATAAGTTTAGAAAGTTAAGCTTGGGCTTTCTGAAAAGGTGTGTAAACATATAAAATGGAGTGACATTGACAGGTTTGCCAATAAAAACATTCAAAAATTTAGTAATAAAAATAATATTGATAATAATTCTTTATATATCGATTGTAGCAGGTGAATCAGGTATCCAGGCCAACGGTGGATATATAACCCGGAACGATTTTGCAGTGAAATCTTATACAGAACACTGGCTGGGATTTTATGGTGTTATCACAAATAATACGATGACTGTCGAAAGTTTTGACGTGAATAATATAACTCCACATATTTTTTCAGGTATATCCGTACACAGCGGTGATTATCTGGTTATAACGACTTCACCTTCGCCCCCTGACATTTCCGGTTTGAAAGCAGGTAATACTGCATCAATTGATGAAATAACAGGTCCGGGCGATGATTCAGGTTCAAATACCTTCACATATTCTTCTACCTACCGGATACCTTCTTCAGGAGCTGTGCTTGTTGATGTACCATCAATTTACATATTAGATAGCATGGGGCATTATTCCATGGAAGCATTACTTGCAGATATTAATGGAGATCCGGTATTTGCCGTTCCCGTAGAACCCGGTTCCGGTGAAAATAATGAAACATATTATTTTCAATTTATGTTGCCTGGTAATAGCAGACTTAATTATTATTTATTTTACCTACAATCAGGCATATAATAAAATTTCTTAATTGATCAAGAGAGTAATCTATAAGCCTATAAATTCTATTGAGTACCCTATGTCTATGTACCACCTTGAGTGCATTGAATGTCACAAGAAATATTCCGGATCTGAAGTTATCTACACCTGTACCTGCGGTGGCCTGCTCGATATTATTTATGATTATTCGCAAATCAATATTACTAAAAACGATTTGAAAGGCCCGCTTTCTGTCTGGAAATACCGCGCCTTGCTGCCGATAAGCATAGACCCGGTATCCCTTAAAGAAGGTGGAACGCCGCTATACAGCGTTGACAGGATCGCAAAAAGTATCGGACTTAAGGGTGTTTATGTCAAACATGAAGGTATGAACCCTACAGGCTCATTCAAGGACAGGGGAATGACAGTTGGTGTTACCAAAGCCATTGAACTTGGTATGAAAACGGTTGCCTGTGCATCCACCGGGAATACATCCGCATCCCTTGCGGTGTACGGGGCAAGGGCAGGGGTTCCCGCTGTTGTTCTTCTTCCATCCGGTAAAGTCGCCCTGGGAAAACTTGCCCAGGCTCTCATGCATGGCGCAAAAGTGTTGAGCATACGCGGGAATTTTGATGATGCGCTAAAACTTGTGCGGGACCTTTGCGACAGGGAAGGATTTTATCTTTTAAATTCTGTTAATCCGTATCGTCTTGAGGGACAAAAGACAATTGCTTTTGAGATCGCAGACCAGCTTGGATGGAAAGCACCTGACAGGCTTGTGCTTCCTGTCGGGAATGCAGGCAATATTACAGCAATTTATAAAGGATTCAAGGAGTTAAAGAACCTTGGTCTCATTGACAGCATACCGAAAATGACCGGAATACAGGCGCAAGGTGCAAGCCCTGTTGCTGCTGCAATAAAGAATAACGCGCCGGCAATAACTCCTGAGGGCCATCCTGAAACAATTGCAACAGCTATCAGGATCGGAAATCCTGTAAATTCAATAAAAGCCTTAAAGGCGATCAGGGAATCCGGAGGTACTGCCGAAACCGTAACTGATGAGGAAATAATAAGCGCCCAGCAGGAACTTGCATATCTTGAAGGGATAGGGGTAGAGCCTGCCAGTGCGTCATCAATTGCCGGCCTTCGCAAACTTACGAACCTTGGTATTATTGGAAAAGATGAGGTAGTTGCATGTGTCACGACAGGGCATTTGCTCAAGGACTCAGAGCACGTGCTTTCTGTATGTCCCAGACCCATGGAAATCGATGCTACCATTGAAGCTGTAAGAAAAGCTGTTTTTGAGAAATAACTTTTTTTGGGAACAAATAATTTAATATTTTGAAGCGTCATTGTTGTAATTAGCACTTGCCTACCGGGGAATGGAAATATGAATAGGAAGTTATTATTGATTTTATTTGCGCTGATAGTGATTTTAATAGCTGCGATCTTTTATTATGGCATAAAACCATCAGTTAAATCCGAAACTCTTGCGGAAATTAAACTTCCCCAAGGGTTCAGGATCGATTATTTTGCAGAAAATATGGATGGAAGTTTAGTATCATACCCTGGTCCGAATCCGGGTCCAAGGATGATGCTATTGAAAGATGGAGTATTATTTGTCACAGTCCCAAACATGGGAAGAGTTGTTGCCCTCCCGGATAGGAATAATGACAAGAAAGCAGATGAAACAATAATATTTATCGACAAACTCAACAATCCGCATGGTATTGATTACGATAAAGGCTGGTTCTACATAGCGCAGGAGAACAGGGTTATCAGGGTAAAAGATAATGACAGTAATTTTATAGCAGACAGGGATACAATAGAAGTCCTGATAAACAATTTGCCCACTGGCGGTCATTTCACCCGAACACTGAAAATACATAATAACAGTTTATTCGTAAGTATCGGTTCTTCATGCAATGTCTGCCTGGAAGAGAATGAAATAAGGGCTGCAATCCTGAAATGTACGCTTGAAGGAAAAGACTGCAAGGTTTTCGCAAAAGGCCTAAGAAATGCTGTGGGCATGGTTATTCATCCGGTAACTGGACAGTTGTATGCTACTGAAAATAGCCGGGACTATCTTGGAGATGAACTGCCTCCTGATGAGATCAATCTTATTGAGGAAGGCAAAAATTATGGCTGGCCAATATGTTATGGCAAGAATATTCATGATACTGATTTCGATAAGAATGTGTATATTCGAAACCCATGCATGGAACCGTTTGAAACCCCAAGCATGATTGACCTCCAGGCACATTCTGCGCCTCTGGGGCTTGCTTTTTATTACGGCGATAACTTCCCGCAAGAATACAGGGGTAATCTCTTCGTAGCTTTTCACGGCTCATGGAACCGGAGAGTTCCGACAGGCTATAAAATCATCAATATAGATATGAAAGATTATTCAGTGAAAGATTTCGCCACCGGATGGCTCAATGATAATGACTCCAATGTCCTGGGAAGACCTGTGGATATTATCGTTGCAGATGACGGTTCGCTTCTTGTAAGCGATGATAATGCAGGAAAGATTTACAGGATATCCTATAGCCAGTAAGATTTTGTGTTCAAGCACGCAGGCAGACTGCGAGAGGTTGATGGAATCTGGAAATCACCAACAATTAAGTATTAATAAAATTATATAGACTCGAAATGAATAATGAGGATATCTGTATTTTAATACCCACCCTCAATGAGGGAAAAACGATAGCTGGTCTGGTAAAAGAATTCAAATCGCTAGGTTATTCCGATATTCTTGTTATTGACGGTCACAGTGCGGATGATACGGTATCAAAAGCACAAAATGCAGGAGCCAGAGTCGTGTTACAAAGCGGTACTGGAAAAGGACAGGCTATCAGCCAGGCATTTCATCTGTTATCAAGCAAATATATAGTAATGATAGATGGGGATGGGACATATCTTCCTGAAGAAATAAACAAATTACTTGAACCAATGATATCAGGACAAGCTGACCATGTTATCGGTAACAGGTTCACGAATTACCAGACAGGCGCATTCACTGGCTTAAATCTCCTTGGAAACAGGGTATTAAACAAGATATTCGGTTTTGCTTATGGCGTCTGGTTAAATGATATACTTTCCGGATACAGGGCATTCAATTATAATTCTTACAAACAGATCGAATTGAACCGGACTGGTTTTGAAGTAGAAACTGAAATTACGGTTGAATGCGTCAAAAAAGATCTCAAAATCGTTGAAGTACCCATAACATACCTTGCAAGAGTAAGCGGTGCAGCTACAAAACTTCGGCCAGTCAGGGATGGCTTGCGGATCGCTTCAACAATATATCTTCTTGCCAGGACACATAACCCTCTTTTTTACTTTAACCTGATAGGAGGAACTTTAACTTTTATTGGAGTAATTGTTGGAATATACGTAGTAGACGAATGGATAGATAACGTAACACATGTTCCCCTTACAATTCTTGCCACTCTTCTTATAGTAACCGGGATACTGATGTTCATTTTTGCTATCCTGAGTGACCTGATAGTTTCAATGCACAGGGAAAATATGCATATGATGCGAAAAATCTTGAAGGAAAAGGATAAAACATGAAAATAGCAATACTTGGAGGTACAGGCAGCATCGGGGAAGGATTCGCCCTGCGATGGGCAGGAAAACATGAGATACTTGTTTGTTCCCGCGAGATTGATAAAGCTGTCAATGCAGCGGAGGAGTATACAAATATACTTTTATACAGAGGCCTGCAGTGTTACGGTATTACAGGATGCGGTAACGAGAAAGCTATCGAAGAAGCAGATGTGGTTGTGCTCTCCGTGCCCTACAAAGGTGTGATTTCCCTTATAAATAAACTATTGCCCCTGTTTAAAAATCAGATCGTTATCTCTCTTGTTGTTCCCATGACAAAAAATGGCCTGTTTAAATATACGCCCCCACATCAGGGAAGCGCAGCACTTGAGATACAGGAAATCCTTCCTAAAACCGTTAAAGTCGTTTCATCATACCATAATGTTTCAGCGCGAAAACTCGCAAAACTTGAATTAAGTCTTGATTATGATGTTGTAGTCTGCGGGGATGATGAGAATGCAAAGCAAACTGTTATGGAACTTACCCGCGAAATAAAATCCCTTCGTCCTCTTGATGGCGGAGGTCTTGCATCATCGTATATGATCGAGTCCCTGACGCCATTTTTGATCAATCTCGCTATCCGCAATGGTCTTTCTGACCTTGGCGTTAAGTTCGTATGAAAAAGGTTTATGATCTGCTCCGTCGTGAACTTGGTCCCAGGCATTGGTGGCCAGCAGATACGGCTTTTGAGGTTGTTATCGGAGCTATTCTCACACAGCAGACAAGGTGGGAGAATGTGGAAAGGGCGATAAAGAACCTGAAAGATCATAGCCTGCTGGAAGCAGATAATCTTTCAAAAGTTAAAACGGAAGAACTGGAAGAACTTATCAGGTGTACGGGATTTTACAGGCAAAAAGCTATGAGATTAAAAAATATTTCGGCATTTTTCCACGAAAATCCTGATCTTCTTGAAAAACCTGCCAACGAACTCCGCAATGTCCTTCTTTCCCTGGACGGAGTAGGTAACGAAACAGCTGACAGTATCGTATTATACGCGGCAGATAAACCAAAATTCGTGATTGATGCCTATACAAAAAGGATGTGCAAATGCATCGGGATAGAGGGCGATTACAGAAAACTCCAATCGGTCTTTGAGAGTTCGCTGCCTCCTGATGTTTCCCTGTATAAGGAATTCCATGCCCTGATTGTCGAATACGGAAAACAATTCTGCGGGAAAAAACGATGCTCTGAATGTATATTGACAGAAAATGACAAAACGTAACAACATCCTTATCCGCGATATCCCGCTTTTCGGGTGTATCGCATTTGGTATCATTGACCGCGGGACGAACGTATTGCAGGTTCGCCCGATAAGTGAATGTCCTATTTCCTGTATTTTCTGCTCAACAGATGCAGGTCCTAATTCACATCAGAGGATATCGGAATACATGGTTGATCTTTCGCAACTGCTTCCGGCTTTTGAATGGGCTGCCTCTTATAAAGAGATCGATGACATTGAAGCTCATATCGATACGGTAGGAGAGCCTGCCATGTACCCGCAACTTGTTGATCTTGTGCGAAAGCTTTCTGAAAACAAAAGTGTCAAGACCATTTCCATGCAGACAAATGGGGTCCTATTGAACACAAAACTCATTGATGAACTGGATAATGCGGGCCTGTCCCGAATTAATATATCTATTGAAGCGCTTGACCCGGAACTTGCAAAGAGGATCGCAGGGATCGAGTCTTACAATATTGAAAAAATCCTGAAGAATGCAGAATATATTGCCATGAAAACTGATATTGATCTTCTTATCGCCCCTGTATGGCTTCCAGGCATAAATGATGAAGAGATCCCAAAATTAATCGAATTTGCACTTTCGATCGGTGCGGGTAAAAAATGGCCTGCTCTTGGAATACAGAAATTCCTTTCCCATAAGCACGGTAGGAAACCTGGCGTGAAAGTGATGAGCTGGGAAAAATTCTATTCACAGATGGGGGAATGGGAAAGGAAATTCCAGACAAAGCTTATCCTATCCCCGCAGGATTTTGGAAGCCATGTCTGTAAAGCTCTTCCCAGGATGTTCAAGAGAAACGAAAAAGTAAAAGTAAAAGTTATAGGGCCGGGCTGGATGAAAGGTGAAAAACTTGCGGTTGCAAGGGACAGGGTATTGACAATTGTGGATGCCGGCAATATTCCTGTGGGAAAAGAAATCCCGGTCAGGATCGAGAGAGTGGTGGACGGGATATATATGGCAAGATGAAGCAATCAAAACGCATATATCCAGGCGTTTCCTATGTGAAAGCGATTCTCATGGATTTAGTAATTTATTTTAACGGAAAATTTGTGCCAAAACAAGAGGCAAGAACCTCCATATATGATCATGGTTTCTTATATGGGGATGGAGTTTTTGAAGGCATAAGGGCATATAACGGCCGGGTATTCAGGCTTGACGAGCATCTTGACAGGATGTACGATTCTGCAAAAGCGATAGACCTTAAGATCCCGCTGTCGAAAGATGAGATGAAAAAAGCTATCATCGAAACAATGAAGAGAAATAACCTGAAAGATGCCTATATTCGCCCCATCGTATCACGCGGAGATGGTGATCTTGGTCTTGATCCCAGGAAATGTCCCAAACCCAATATATTCATAATAACACAGGAATGGGGCGCAATGTACGGGGACCTTTATGAAAAAGGGCTTACAGGCGTTACAGTCGGTGTCAGGAGAAACGCCCCGGAAGCAATGCCCCCGAACATCAAATCATTAAATTACCTGAATAACATCCTTGCAAAGATCGAGGCAAATGCAAAAGGCGGGGACGAGGCGATAATATTCGATGTGCATGGTAATCTTTCTGAAGGTTCGGGAGATAATATTTTTGTTGTAAAGAACGGCCAGGTTATCACACCGCCTGCGCTTAATAACCTTCGCGGGATAACAAGAGCGGCTGCAATAGAACTTGCGGGAAAGGAAGGAATAGATGTTCTGGAAACAAATATGGGTTTATTTGATCTTTATACGGCTGATGAGGTTTTCGTTACAGGGACAGCAGCAGAGATAGCGCCCATTACGAAAATAGACGGGCGGTTAATATCTGATGGAAAGCCAGGTAAGATTACCAAAATGCTCATGTCTGCTTTTAAGGAATTAACTATAATAGAAGGGACTCCTATTATATAGAGAGGTTTTAGAAAGTGACTGAACCAGAAGTTTTAAAAGAAACTGAAATAAATATCAAACTAAAGGCAAAAATGGTATCAGCGGATGACCTGAATTATACGCTTCAGGTATATCCCAATAATATAGACTGGAAATACATTGAACCGGATTCGGAATATAAGATTCATGAATACAGGTTCAAGGCAGAATCCATAAGACAAATAGTCCGCAATATATTGTTCAAATATAAGGAAATCATGATCGGCTCGATAAAAGTCGGGGCAAAAGATTACCTTTTTGAAGTACAGGTCCCGAAGCGGATCGATACTGAAAAACTCAAACAGATGTTTACACAGATAGGTAGTGAATTAAATCGCGAGATCCAGAAAAGCAGGACTGAACTGGCGTCGTTTAAGCAGTTCCTTGATGAATGTGAATTTTAATAAAAATTAAAAGGCGTAAAGCCTTTTTTTCAATATATAGGAAACTATAGACTCTTTTTCTTATTCCACTTCTGAAATAGATAAGTTGATTTCAATAGCTTTCATTCTTTTGTATGAAGTGAAAGTTATCCGACTGAAGAACCACCACCTGATAGACCGCTTCCCTATTATAGAAACCTGAGCCAACAGGAAAGGATGCAGTTAATTTATCAGGAACTCTTTATCCATATGCAAGATTCGAGGATATTACCGGGTGACTTTTTGGAATGGTTTCAGGATTGATATAGGATTAATATGCCCGCCCGGCCTGTATGTACGCTCCAATTAATCCTATAAACGTTGTCATCACTACAAAGTAAATTATTGCTGCATATACGCCTCCCGGATTAATAATAGATTGTAAAATATCTCCTTCACTATTAATTGGAATAGACAGCACAAAGAAAGCCCCTATAAATCCAATTATTGCCCACAGTGCGCTACGTGTTATATTCTTTGTAAATTTATATATTACAAGAAATGATACTGTACACGATAATAATGGAAGACCAAGAATTAATAGTCCAAGTCCATCCCATGAATTTTCAAGAGGTATCTCTTGTGCTACATCATTTATTGCCATTATCATAGATACCATTGTCATTCATTTCACTTTTTGGTTTTACGATCGTTGGCTGATATTATTATTTATAATTCCCTGACTATGTGAATATTTGAGAAAGGGATATAATGTTTCTTTCCTGCATGTTCCCCCTCAAGCGGGAAAAATACCAGATATTGTTCATTATGCTTCACTTCAATTACATTCGAACTTGTGATCCATTTGTCAAATGTCCTGTTACCATCGTCGTCCACATATCTTCTGGATTCTATGATATATTTTCTTTCAGCCATGTTTTTTATCCTCTGTATATAATAATCGGGGGTTATTGTATTTCAACCTTACGCAGGTATGCCACAGAAGGCAGCAATTTTCTAAAACACCTGTATATTTGAAACAACGATAACCCCAAATGTAACAGCCAGTACAGCAAAATCTGTGATATGTAATTTTTTCTTATCCACATACACATGAGCATCTGCACAGTATCCCCTGCACAGCATGCTCTGGTATGTTCTCTCGCCCTGCTCATAAGAACGAATGAAAAGTGAGCTGATAGTATAACCTATTTGCTCAAGTGTCCATTTTCTTGGAACGTTCCTGTTCCAGATCTCAAAACAGCGGGTTTTTTGTGCTGTTCTTATCCTGCCCAGCATATTCCAGAATACAAAGAGGTAACGAACCATCATTGTAAAAAGGAGCGCCATTTCCTTTGGAAGGCCAAGCCGCCTTGCAGATGCCACAAGTTCACTCATTGACGTGGTTGAAGAGAGAAGTATTACAGAGCTTATACACACAAAAAATTTTACGAAAATGATAGCGCCATATAATAGTCCTTCATTTGTAACTTCAATCCCCATTGGCAGCCTGTACATAATTGTAAAATCATTAAGGAACGGCTGTTTCAGGAATGGCTGGAGAATCGATATGCCAAGCCCGAAAGGAAGCGCTATTAAAAATCTTGCAGCAAGATGTGACAACCCTATTCTTGAAAAAAGCATGAGAAGAAGAAGATATGCTTCCAGTATACCGAGTTTTGTGAAATTCAGAATGTCCATCCGCGGCAGGGCCACCACATAAATAGTGATGGCAAGGGTCATAAGAATCTTTATCCTTCCATCGATCCCATGTATAGGGGATTTCTTATATGTTTCACGCTCCATTTCCGTGATGGAAACATGCATTTATTTCACGACCTTTAACAGTTCATCCCTTGCTTCTTCAAGCGTGAATTTCACCCCGACGGGCACTCCTTCTTCCTGGAGCATCTCCATGAGCTGTGCTACCATCGGAAGGCGAAGATGGGTTTTCTTTATGAGTTCAGGCGATGAGAATATTTCAAGGGGCGTGCCATCTCCTATTATTTTACCTTTTGACATGATGCAAACCCTGTCAGCAAGCATGGGTACTATATCCACTTCGTGTGTTGAGACTATGGTTGTTATACCGAGGTACCGGTTCATGCCGTTTATAAGCTTGATGAGTCGTATAGCTCCGCCAGGGTCAAGCCCTGCTGTGGGTTCATCAAGAACAAGAACTTCAGGCTTCATTGCAAGGATACCTGCAATCGCTACTTTTTTTTTCTCGCCTGTACTGAGATGGTGTGGGGCCCTTTCTTCAAAACCAGTAAGCCGAACGGTCTCAAGCGACTCATGGACACGCTTTTCGATCTCTTCCATACTTAAACCAAGGTTCATAGGGCCGAATGCTACATCCTGTTTCACCGTGGGGGCAAATATCTGGTCATCAGGGTCCTGGAAAACAACGCCCACGGTTTTCCTGGCTTCGAGGATATTTTCATCACTTATGCATTTTCCCTTGATCAGTACCTCGCCGCTTGTGGGTTTAAGTATCCCGTTAAAATGCTTGAAAAGCGTTGATTTCCCCGCTCCGTTTGCTCCTATTATTGCGATCCTTTCACCCGGCTTTGCCGTGAAATTGATTGCATCAAGGGCAGTGATCTTCCCTCGGTATACATGTGTGAGGTTTCGGGCCTCAATAATGTTCATATTATACCTTTTTTATGACCCTTGATATTCCAATCCACACGACCAGTATTGCTGCAAATCCAATTACAATAGCAGCAACTTTTCCAGCTTCTCCCATTCCTGGTATAGCATAACTCGGGAACAGTGGAGTTATTGGCGCGATCATATTGTTGATCTCGTTGCTCACGACCAGGCTTGCTGTCTGCTGAAGGCCATCCGGGTCGCCTGATGCAAGAAATGGCGCTGCCATGGCAAGTCCTAATAAAGCGAAAGCTCCCACAACTGCAACCTTTGCTGTGCTTTCTTTCCTGTGTGTACCTTCATTAACGATATCAGGCCTTGCTTTTATTATTGCGCCAAATACTATTACAGTTATAAGACCTTCCCCGATCCCTGCAATCCCCTGGAATGTGCCCATGAGAAGAACGCCCTGTTTGAGAGGAAAAGTGCCAGCCAGCCAGAGTTCAAATGAAAGGGCGATAGCAGGTAACAGCATACTCAGCCAGCCACTTGCGAACATTGTAATGGGGCGCTTTACTGAAAGTTTGCCCAGACCGATGAATGTATAATATCCCAGAAAGCCCCCGATAACTCCCATGTTCAATATGTTCGCTCCCATCACTGTTATCCCGCCGTCCCCGAAAAGGAACTGTATAGCAAGCACCATTGTCATCAGCAGTACTGCCGCCCAGGGGCTTGCAAATATTATTGCAGTAAGTGCAGCGCCTACAATATGCCAGCTGACACCTGTGAGCACAGGTACGGGAACAAGGAGGCTTGCCGCGATGTTAATGGTCTGGAGAACGAAAATGCCTGCAGCAAGAACGCCAAAAAGCGGTATCATGTTCTCGTTCATGTCCTTTCTCGCCCATTTTACTGCTCTTGCAATAAATAATATCGATATTATCCAGTAGATTGCCGCCTGCCCCAGCGGAATAAACGTGTCAGGTATATGCATTTTCTATGTCCTCCTCAAATTATTTTTATTAATATTTCATAATTATAAACATATATAGTATTACAATTATGAAATTTCGTAACACCGATTGAATAATCGTTATAGTTTTATGGGTATATTTAGGTTATGGTCGAGGAGGGATTTGAATCATTGATATTGAATTGAAATCCAATTGTATTAACATGTTAGCTCTAAGGAATTATTGACTCATCTTAAGATAAGAATATCATGTTTACATAGATAATTGGATTTTAACAATCTTTTATCCTATTTTATCTACTTTTAAGATCATATAAAATAAACAGGACATTTTTAAAGGAATTAACATTTTTCCAGGGAATAATGAACTTTTAAATATTATTAGACAGTAAGAATGGTTAAATTACTGATGATCATGATACGTTCTTAGCGACAAAATGCCGCATAAATAAGAGGTGAAATTATGAGATTGAGAAATATGACTATGGCAGGTATGATCCTGTTGGTTCTGGTCTTTACTGTAGGCATGGCTGGCGCCATAGAGAATGGTACGGCTAATGAAACACCAACTGTAAATGTAACCGGAACCCCAACTGTAACACTAACAGTTACCCCAACAGCAACTCCGGAGCCAGATGATGACGAATCGGATACAGGTATATTTGGCCCAGGACATCTATTATACAGATTAAAGATCGCATTTGAGAATATGGATGAGACTTTTACTTATAACTCGAGTGAAAAACTCGGAAAACAGGTATCTCACGCACGACATAGAATAAATGAGTATAGAAAGGCATTGAAACAAAATGACTTGGAAACTGCAGATAAGGCACTTGCTCAATATGAAGAAAAAATGAATGAAGTAAATGCTTCAATGTCTGAACTCTCAGATAACGACACTGGCTATATCAATGCAAAGCAAATGGTACTGAAGCATCAATTTATACTTGAAAATCTCAGCATCTCACATCCTGATAACAAAGGACTTCAGATAGCTTACAAGAACAGCAAGAATCTTGAGAAAAAGTTAAGATCTAAATCTGTACGGGTTGAAATGGAAGAGCGTAATGAATATGAGGATGCAAAGGAGCGAACCCGGATAAAAGCAGAGGTAACGGATAATGGTTCGACTGTCAATATCGATCTGAGATTCCAGACAAACAGTACCAATAAGACAGATATTGTTGAAGAGACACTTAATGAACTTAAGAATCTCAGAATAAATCTGAGTGAAAATCTAAAGTTTGAGAATGATGATGACAGCACAGATGTTATAGGGGCTCCTACAACAACATTGACCGCATCGGACGAAAAAGATTCGAAAGACTATAATGTAAAACTTCATGTCAAAGCAAAAGTTGAAGGGATTTTTACAGATGTCAAAGTAGAATTCAAATTCCATCTTAATGAAACAACAAAGTCCGGAATCGTTGATGGGATCGATAAGAGACTTTCAGAACTCAACTCTGATGAAATAGTTAAAGGATTAGAGCTCAAAATCCTGGAATATAAAAAAGTTGAAAATGGCAAAAAGATTGAGAACTCAAAAGATATAGAAAGATCAAAACAATCAGAGAGCACTGCCAAAGTCGGGAAAAATGGAGAACATGAGAAGATAAAGGGTGGTTCTGAAAAAAAGGACTGAACCAGAAAAAAGATTGTAAGATAGGTGAACCATCACCTATCCTTTTTATTATACTGTCAACCGTTAGGCGCGGATATTAAACGTGAAATATTAAGGGGAAGGTGAGACAATGAATAGCACAAGATCACCTTTATGTGATAGCTTATACCGTATAAAGTTACTAAAAGCTGGATTCACCGGTAATGAGATTGAACAGTTATATATCCCGGACAATAATTTAGAGTTTGTCGGAGTAAACTGGTGCAATTGTAAAAAGTGTAGATCATGCAAAGACAAATTCATTCAAAAACACTGGTAAGATAGCCTCAATAATGCAGGTCAAGGAAATCTAAAGAGATAGCATGCGAACAATGTGGGCGCATCGATTTTACGAATGAAGGAGGGGAACATAGCTGCGCAGTTTGCTGCCAGAGTAAAAGTTAATGATTATGTGATGAATATTCAGACTTTGTACAAATTCCTGCAAAAATTAACATTACAAAAATCCAAAAAACTTAAGCCCGTCTTTAAGAAATACAAAAGCAAAGAACAATAGCAATATGCCTGTTAATTTAATAAGATATTCATAAATCCTGCTCTTTAAAAAATTCCTGTATCTTTCCACTATTAACACAATTAATATTTTTGAACCAACCAGGAATATATAGAAACCTGTAATAAATAAAATAACAGCATAAAGACTGACATCCCGGGCTTTCAACATGGTTGGGGCGCCAACAGTAAACCAGAACAGATAAGGATGCGGGTTTAATAAATTCACTATCATTCCTTTTTCAAACGATTTTGATTTTTCTATATTTCCTGTTTTAAGTTTAAAAAAAAGATTCCCATAAGCCAGATAACATAAAAATATTGAACCCAGTATTGAAATAAGACCTAATATTAAGTTGAAATTTGAAATTTTTAATAGTATTAATGTCGTTATAAGAATAATGGGCAGATCTGTAAAAAGCGGGGAGCTTGCAGCTTTTATACCTTGTTTTTTATTTTGTATCAGTGTCTCAGAGATTACAAGCGTCAATAAGGGCCCGGGAGTTATTCCTGAAGTAAAACCCAGGAAAATTCCAATTATTAAAAAATCCTCATCGATCATTGAATCATACTTATAAGCGTGATATGATTATAATTTCTCTCAAACCCTTATTTTGCACTGATAAGATAATGCTTTTATTCAGATAGGATTATCAGGATAAGTCACTAAAATCATATCCTGTCTATGATAATGGTTTCGTTCATTTCAGAACTTTCATCTTCCAAGCGCAGCATGCGCCTTCGCAAGATGCCTGGCGGCAAGCGCGCCAATGAGTGATATCTCGCCTGCAAGAACTGCCGAGGCTATTATTTCGGCTAATTTCCTGGAATTCGTGCCTGGCGGCTCTCCTGCTCCTGCCACACCCAGCATATTCAGGCACTCCTGCTGCGTGGCTATCCGCGTCCCTCCACCCACTGTTCCGACATTGAGGGACGGAAGTGTTACAGAGCAGTATAACCCATCATCTGTAAGCTCCATTGTAGTGACGGCATTGCTTGCTTCCACAACATGTGCCGCGTCCTGGCCGCATGCAATGAACATGGCAGCTGCGATATTTGTAGCATGGGCATTAAAGCCGATCGAACCTGCGAGGGCTGAGCCCAGTAAATTCTTCCTGTAATTTACATCTGCCATTTTTTCAGGTGTGGTTTTTAATTTTTCAGATATTATCTCTTTACTGAGAAACACATCTGCTGAAATGGTTTTTCCTCTTCCCAGGATTGAATTTATCGCAGCAGGTTTCTTGTCTGAGCACATATTACCGGATAAGGCAACAAGCTCAACATCATTTTCTGATAATATGAGATCAACCGCGGCATCTGTGGCAATAGTTACCATATTCATTCCCATGGCATCCTTGGTATCATAGGAAAATCGTAAAAAGACATTTCTTCCGGCTGTAAACGCATGTATGGACAGCAGTTCCCCGAAACGTGTAGTCTCCTGTGCTTTTTGTTTCAGTCTCCCGAAATTTTCATTGGCCCAATCCGCCAGGTTTTTTGCACCGATTATATCTTTAGTCCGAAAAACCGGGGCTCTTGTCATCTCATCCTTGAGTATCCTTACATTTGCACCGCCTGAGGCAGTGATAACAGAACTTCCCCTGTCTGCGCTTGCGACAAGTGCGCCTTCTGTGGTTGCAAGGGGAATGTAATAATCGCCTTTTGCATATTCACCATTGACGCGAAGCGGTCCGGCTATCCCCAGGGGAACCTGTACTGCGCCGATCATGTTCTCGATATTGCGCTTCGTGACATTTTCAATATCTATGGAATAATTGGAAATGTGATTTAACTGTGTTCCGGTCAGTTCGGAAACAGCAGTTCGTCTCAACTCGATCGAAGCATTTGCATCAAGTGTTTTATCAATTTCATGAAAACTAACCTCACGCCTTTTAACTTTTTCAAGGAGTTCTCTATCCATAGGAGCGCTAATTGATTTTATTTAATAAAAAGACTTGCTTACAGATTTATTACAAGCTGCCCCTCTTCACAATATTCAAGCATCAGGTCAGCCACTTCAAATGAATGGATCATTTCTATCCCATCAATAAGTTCGTCATTATTAAAACCTATCATCGATGAAGCAAGTTCGCAGCATTTGATCTTTATTCCCATGTCAAGACATTCCCGAACGCGCTCATCATAGGGAGGAGTCCCGGTCTTGCCTTTTTTCCCAAGAATAACACCCATCGGACCCCAGAGAACCAGGACTACATCAAGTCCCTTTTTACGATAATATTTCGCAAACCTGAGTATTTCCATCGGACTTGTACTCTCATATACCATATTTTTCAGGAACAGTAGTACTTTTGTAACCTTTTTTCCAGGCATCATTGATATATTTTGAGTATAAGGTAATGAAGTTATCTGAATATCTGAAACTACACGAACCTTGGCCTTACCGACAATCTCATAGCAAGCGGATGTTTCTTGAATGGGAACCCTGATACTTCTTTTGAGATCCTTTCGTTGAGTTCATTAATATCCATCTTTACATTGGCAGGCTTGTTAGGCAATGATTCGCTCCTTACCGTAACTGTAATATTCCCGCCCGTAACTTCCTCATCTCCAACAACTGCCACGTACGGTATCCATTCCTTTCCTGCATCGCGGATCTTCTTGCCAACAGTCTCCTCCCGGTCATCAATGTCAACCCTGCCGTTCAATTCATCTGCGACTTTTAGGGCATATTCCATATGCTTTTCCGTAACCGGGATCACCCGTACCTGTGTGGGCGAAAGCCAGACCGGGAACATCGGGACAATTCCTTTCTCTGAGTTCATGTTGGCTTTTTCAAGGAGTGCATATATACATCTTTCAATAGCTCCGCTGGGTGAGCAATGAAGGATAAATGGTCTTTTTTCAGCACCATTTGAATCAATATACTTTATGCCGTAGCGCTCTGCGTTCTCGACATCAATCTGTACTGTTGATAAGGCGCTTGCCTTGCTCAGGGCATCTATGTAATTGAACTCAAATTTCAGGACGAAATAAAAGAACCTCTGGTCCCAGAGTTCTATCAATACCGGTTTGCTGACTGTTTTAACAAGCCCTACAATGAAATCCCTGTTCTCTTCATAGAAATCCCTGGTAAAGCGTATAGCTACTTCAAAATCCGAAAGGTCAATGCCGACCTTTGAGAGAACATTTATGCACATATTGTACTGTTCGTTGAACTGCTCCACAGCCTCATCCATATCCTTGCACAAAGAGTGCATATCAGGCATCGTGAATGCGCGAAGGCGGCGCAGTCCCACAAGTTCACCGCTTTGCTCTTTCCTGAAGCTGTAGCGTGTGAGTTCCACCATTCGCAGAGGCAGGTTCCTGTAAGAAATTGTCATGTCGTGGTTCATAAGGAACTGCCCGAAACATGCCGCAAAGCGCAGGAATAGCTGCTTTTTATCGGCTTCAATGGAATACTGCCGCGCAGGGAAGCGGTCAAGATATTTCTTCAATGTCGGATGGTTCATATCATACATCAAAGGCGTCTCAACTTCCATTGCGCCCATTTTTGCGGTCTCTTCCAGGACGTAGTTTTCAATGAGGCTCTTCATGAGCCTGCCCTTCGGGTAAAAGCGCATATTCCCGGAGTCGGAACCTGGTTCATAATCAGCAAGCTCAAGCCTTCTCATGAGTTCAACATGCGGCGGGATCTTATCCACTGCGCGGCTCTTGTGTATTTCATAATTTACAAATTTCTTAAGATTATCATGACCCTTGAAATCAAACTCTTCCGGTTTTAGCAATTCACCTTCGGGAGTTAGAATATGCCAGTAAGATATGGCTTTGGCTTCTGATTTCAGGGCCTCGGAAACAACTTCTTCTTTCTCTGTTTCCTTTAATACCATAACGCATTTTTCTTCACCGATCCTTATTGTCCTTGAAAGTTCAGAGAGAGGATGACCTTTGCATTTTATTGTGAAGGATTTATACCAGCCAAATGGCGCGCGCTTGACTTCAAACTGCGCTTCTTTAAGTAATTCCTCGATCTTTTTCAAGGTTTCGATCGCTGTTTTTGGTGATGAAAGACTTGAACTCAGGTGTGCATACGGGTATAGCATCACACGATTTGTTTTTACCTGTTCAGTGACCTTTTTTATTTCAGCAACGGCCTGGGAAGCAGCAGATCCAGGGTTATTTTCGTCGATTTTCTCAACAGCTACAAAAACAGCAAGAACTTCTTCCATCCTTCCTTTCTTGAGTTCATCATCTATTTTCTCAGCAACAGGCGTGCTCTTTTTGGTTTCATATTCAATAAAATCCGAATGAATGAGTAGTATCTGCATTTTATCACTTTAACGCATCTACACAGTAGTTAAGCATAAAGTTTTGTCGGTTTTGGGGGGAGGTTGGCTGGAGCTGTGGACAGAAATTTTTATGAAAAAAAATACATGGCTATCATGCGCTGCTCCCAGCCGCATCCCCGATAGCGTGCCCGGAATGAATTGGAAGATCGGGCGACAGTGCTAACAGTTATCCTTCTTTTGGGCGCGCTGATTGTTGATTTGTACGATGCATCTGGCAAATTAGCCACAGATAAACGCAGATAAGCATCCCGATTTTCGGGCGCCCCATAATTTTATAATAAACTTACTTATTCCCATTTTGTTAATTTCCCATTCATAACTGTCAATTACTTCATCTGAGCCAAGACGGGCGCCCATCAGTTCCCGCGCGCCGCCTCCTGCGCTGCTTCCAGCCCCATCCCATACACCGCGCCCGGTGTCTAAATGAATTTGAGTAAAATCTACAAAAAAAGAGTCCTGATCAGCAAGTAACCGCAATTTCTTGCGTACCAGACGGAAGATTCATACTATTAATTGTTGTTGCTTCCAAGCATCTATCAAATAACTGGTTTCTTTTTTCTATCACCAGTTTCATGCTTACTATTATATTTTCTTTATTAATATTTATTGTTGCATCAAAGTGTTTAATTTTAAGAAGTTCTGATTTTGAAACCTGGAATTTTGAAGATGCATCTAAGATTTCAAGACCTACTAAATTATCCTTTTCACTAAAATCTATAATTATGCCATTAACTTCAACGGAAGACATGTACTGATTTCCTTCACTATAAAAAAAACACTATCATTTTGAAAATCGTAATCATATTTATTCGCTATCAACTTATTCATTATCTTCACGCTTCCTTTTATTGGAATTCACAAGGTAATAGGTAACCAAATTAAATGATATTGATTTTACACTATTTAAATCAGGGATCAACTCTGTTTTACGCTGATGAATCCTTATCTCAAGATGATGTGTTTGATACAGATCATTCTCACTAATTTTAGACAGACAATCGAGAATATAATCTATATCCAAAATATCATCCTGTTATTCAGAGCTGTTAAGTGTTTAAAATATATAAAGTACGAAGTTATCATTGTCTGACGAAAGGCTCATTAGGCTTGAAATACAGGGAATAAAGTGAGTTGGAAGTGCCTGGGTCTGGCCGGTAAAGAGGTTGAAGGGAATTGCTTGAATTCTTATTCTTGATACGAAAAATAAGTTAATCATCTCAATCTCGAAACGCCCTGTTTTACTTTAAGGATCAAATTGTCAGGAACACAATCAAGAAGTTCAGGAGAATTATATACAGCTTTAATAAACGCCTGTGATGCTTTCTCATAACTTTTAAGTTCATAATGCGAAAGTCCCATTCCATAAAGAGCATCCGCAAAATCAGGATCGGTATCAAGGGCTTTCTGGAATTCTTTTATTGCTTCATCAGACTCCCCGGAATCTAAGAAAAAATTCCCGATGTTGGTATGTGCAGCAGGATAACCGGGGTCAATACGAAGCGCCTCCTTGAACTCGTTTATTGCTTCCGTACTTCTTTTTTGAAGAGCATAGATCTCTCCGAGACTATTATGGGCAGGAGCATGTTCCGGACTTATCCTCAGGGCCTCATTAAGTTCAAAAAGCGCTTCCTCCAACCTGCCTGTGCATGCATAAATATTGCCAAGGTTGCAATGTGCTTCCGGATATCCGGGATTAAGCCTTATGGCTTCCTTCATTTCTTTTTCCGCCTCATCTGCCATGCCCATTTTATAATAAGTTACCCCAAGATTATTGTGGACTTCAATATAACCCGGATCAAGACGCAAAGCCTCTTGAAGTTCCTGTATCGCTTTTTCGAACATTCCTATTTTATCGTAGGCAAGACCAAGGTTATTATGGATATTATGGTTCAGTCCAATTCCTGAAGTTAATTGGAAAAATGAGTAATATTCCGCCAGATATTGCGCGGTTTCCGGATCAAGAACTGATAGATCCTGATCTTTTTTCAATCCCCAGTTATTTTCATTCACATCATAAAGGCTTACATTTATTTCTTTAATCGAATCTATACTGAAATCAACGAATATCCTTGAATCCGCACGAAAGCTATCTATTACAAGAAAAACATGCTCTCCCGAACTTGCAGCTTTTACTTCGGGAACAAGACATTTTAACAGGATATACCCAAGCTGAGTAATGGCTGCGCATGATGCGAGAAACTCCATTTCTTTTAGCTTCTCTTCCATTGGTATTTTTGCCCTGGCAATGATATAAAAGATGTCTTCGTTGTTGAGATTTAGTCCATTAACAAGCTGCTTTATCAGGTGTATGGGCGCATCGGGGCGGTAGATGCTTTTTCCCTCAAGAAGGAACATGAGATCCTTAAGGGATTTGATGAACCCATCCGTATCCCTGACCCGGGCGGCCTGGTTTGCTCTTTGTCTTATGCTGTCAAAATCTATATCATTAAATAATTTATTAAGCTGTGCGTTTATGTCTTCTATAAAACTTGCAGGATAGCCAAGATCATGAAGGCAATTTATTAAAGTATTTGTCTCTTGTATCATTCCTGGTCTGATTGCGCCACAGTCCTGATTCTCTTTACACCTTTGATCTCTTTTATGATCTCTACAACACTTTCCGGTACAAAATGTTCCCATTTTTCACCTTTTAACATCCTGCGCCTGATCTCTGTACCTGAATAACTGTTTCGCATAAAAAGAGGAGATTGTTTGACTTCTATCCTGGCTTCGCGCAGCAATTCTATCACAAGAGAATTATTCGTATATGCAATATCAAAAGGAGGCACCATGGATTTAACATGTGAGACCCAGAGGGAATTTCGCTGGATATCCTCTATTGGTATTACGTAGTGCTTGATATCGAATTCCATGAGCGCACTTGATACCATAAGCACCCTTTCGCCTGCTGTGAATGGATTCTCTATCTCATGACTTTTCTGGGCGCTGCCGATGCCAACGATGATTTCATCTACTTCATTCACTATCTGTTTTAAGACTTCATGATGCCCTAAATGATAAGGCTGGAATCTTCCAAGATAAATCCCGCGGCGCATATTAAGTTGGCTTTTCAGCCGGTGGTTTTGTGGCAGGCGGCTTTGCTGCTCCCGGCGGTTTTTCGGCTGGTGGAGGCGGAGGAGGTGGGATATTCGCGATCCTCTCTGCGCCCCATGGCCTGATCGGCTTATCCCGGCTCCATATTTCTTTCATGAATGCACGCCAGTCCCAGCTGTTATGTTTATGCTTCATATCTGCGAGTTTCTTGACCATTTCCTTATTTATTGGTTTGTCCGTCCATTCAATATCGTTGACTTTATTCAGGTATTCCTCGCCGATCTCAGTTCTTACAAAGACGGTGCTCCAGCCGTCATCCGAACCAACCGAGCCTACGGATATGTCTGCATAATATGAAGTATAATCCTGGCAAAAGTGACATCCTTTCCTGGCAAGGGGAGCAACGACCTTGATAGGCACTTCTTTTACTTCTTTATCAGTTCCGACAATAAAATTGCCTTTATGGAAGTTCATCTTCCTGACATCCCTGATATCAACACCCATGATCTTCGGGATCATTTCCTCAAGCATTATCTGTTCAGAAAAACTCTCCATGCATATAAGTCCGATTATCAGATTAATCCTGTTATGATTCTCACGGAAAAGTTTTGCGCCGTGAATCTGGCATGGTACTCCCACGAATGCGACTTTTTTATGTTTTTCCAATATTTTCTTAATCTCGGCGTATGTCCTCGGTTTCTCCTGCATTGTACCATCCGGCGCAATAAGAGACGATTCGGCGCTGTCAACATATGCCCTGTGTATGTCCCTCATAGTTGAAACAGCAGGTTGATATGTATATTTCGTGCCGCTTGCGGCTGTAGCATCTTCAGGTTTTGTAAACACCACAATTTTTGTTTCCCATTTCTCGTTTCGCACCACACCGACTGCACAGTCGATCTCCCCCTGTTCAAGAAGAGATTTCAGTATCTGTGAAACAATTGCTCCATCCTGGCCGTGAAGGGTTTTACTTCTTCCTGCTTTCATTACCCTTATATTATTGAATTCATCTACAGGGAAACCATCAAGTATGGGGCAAACGCGTTCACATGCATAACAATTCACACACGGGTTTATTTCCTGCTGTATAGGATTGACATCCTTGAAAAGAACTTCTGTTTTTAATTCCATTTTATTATAATTGTTCTTTTCCTTTGAGATATCAACCGGGCCCCTGCGTACAACGGGGGCATTAACCGGACAGATAGCTTCGCATGTACCGCAGGAAGAGCAGTAGTTAAATTCAGTTACATCTGCAATTTTTGGCAGCCCAACGTCCGGGGCATACATGTTGCCTAATCTGATGAGTACCTTATCCTGATCGGATTTAACGACACCTCTTTTTGTAAGGGGCGCTGCGACAGCACTGTCCGATTTTGCTTCCACTTTACTTTCCTCCGATGATTTCCTTTCCTATCAATTTAATAGCTGTTTCCTTGTCAGGACCAATCGGTGAGCCTGCAACGATCTGTGTGACGCCGATTTTCTGGAGGGCCTGAACCTTTGCCTTACAATCAGCTGGTGTACCGCATATGGAGAAGGCATCGATCATCTTATCAGAAACGAGAGCGTTCAATCCCGGGAAGTCACCTTTTGCAATTGCATCGCCGATATTCTTCTTTGCACTGACATCAATACCATGTCTTTCAAGAACGGTATCCGGTGAACCTGCAACAATGAATGCAACCACGACTTTTGCTGCGTTCTTTGCTTTTTCCGCATCCTTGTGGATTGAGAAACATGCATATGCGCCTACGTCAACGCTCCTGGGATCGCGTCCTGCTGCTTTTGCACCCAGTGCAATTTGTTTTATTGCAAATTCAAAGTCTTTTGGATGTGATGCATTAATAAGTACGCCATCGGCAACTTTACCTGCCAGTTCAAGCATCTTCGGACCCTGTGCTCCCATATAAATCGGGATGTTACCTGTCTTGAATGCCAGTTTTGCGCCGCCGATCTTTACGCGTTTTCCATCCTGAGCAACCTTCTTACCACTGAAGAATCCCCGGAGAGCTGTTATGCTTTCAGCGATCGTGGTCATCGGCTCTACCCACTCAATGCCCATGGCATCAAAAGTGGCCTTATCACCGGGACCGATTCCAAGAACTGCACGGCCGCCGGAAATCTCATTGATCGCGCCAATGCTCTGGGCTGTGATAGCAATATTCCTTGTATAAGGATTTGTAACACCTGTCCCGAGCTTTATCCTGTTAGTGTTCATTGCCAGCATGGCAAGTGTGGTATATACATCACGATTATTGTAGTGATCTGTAATCCATACATTGTCAAAACCATTTTCTTCTGCGAGCTTTGTGTAATATGCTAATTTTACGACCGGGTCTGCCGGTACAAATTCAATACCAAACATATTTTCCTCCTGCGTTTTAGGGTCATTCGTCTTCTTTATTTAAAAGCATATTGGTTTTGTTCGGCAATTCTTCTGGAATTCAGTGGTTTTCCAGCTATCTCTAAATTCTGGAAATAAAAAAAAGAAAGGGGGGATATAGCCCCTTTTTTGGCTACTTTTTCCTGATTATAAAGAAGTATACCGCTGCGATAATGACAGCCAGCATCCAATTCTCTATTGCTGGCGCCCTTACTGGTGATGTAGCTTTTCCAGTTATACCCGGAATGGGAGTCTGCGCCACACCGGGAGTTGATGTCACGGAAATTTCTGTAATCCCGGAAATCGCAAACGGCGAGAAACCATCGGTTCCCGATTCAAAGTAGGTGGTTGTTGCATCCTTCTTTATTTCATTTGTATCCAGTGTGATCCACTTGCTCCCGTCCCATCTGAGAAGTTTGAGCTGACCTGCGGCAATCTTGTTATCTGTAAGCCATGAGTTTTGCACATTGAAAACGATCTTTGATTCCTTTAAATTAGCTGGCGTGGCAAAATCCCTCGTACCCACCAATATATTTACATTCTTGTATACCTTGCCTGGCGCCGCGCTTGAAACTATACTCGATGTGCCTTTGAGGACTTCAACAGTTGTGGTTATCAGACCTGCATTGATATTACCTGTGATATTACTGTATCTTATCGGATTAAGTGCATGGGTAAATCTATACGATGTAAGAATGTCTTTGAAAATCTCAAGTTCGTAAGATTCCCTCACCTCTATATTGGATGCGTTCTCTCCCGAAGTTGTTCCTCCACCGCCTCCCCCACCAGTTGAGCTTCCACCGCTATTACTTCCGCCCGGGCCTGATGGGACTGTGAAACTCAAGTCAACCCTGTTATCAGTCTCAGCCCCTTTTAATGTGCTGGTCTGCCCAGCCGCAACATCATTCAAATAGAAATTCACAGTAGAGTTAATCTCATTTTGGAATCCTCTTATCCAGAGTTTTGTTGTACCCGGGTTGTCACCATAAAAACCTGATGTTTTTGTGGTTATGGAACCTCGTACTTCTCCTCCAATCTTTGCAATAATTGTTGTCCCTTGAGGTGCGGGCTGTCCGTTAACGGTCACACTTCCATAATAGCCCGGTGGAGGATTTACGGGAATTTCATTTTGAGCTGAAGCTATCCCTGAAGTTACTAAAATGGCCAATACCATTACCAAGATTATTTTTGTTTTCATTTTCATTGTATCACCGCAAAATTAGAAAAGGGATTATTCCCTTTTCTCTTTTCTTTACTTTTCCTTAATTAAGCAACCGTGGCTTTCTTTCTCAAACCAAGCTGTCCTTGTTTGTTCTGGTCAATGTATTCATGAAAATTAATACTGATTTTATTATTCTTTTCATATTCTCACTCCTTTGTTACTTTGATACGCCGTTGATAGGACTTTGCCACCTTACAGATAAAATACATGATTAAATAATCATGAAATAACTGTTAGATTTAATCCCATTTGCTTAACGTTCCCACTAGTTTTATTAACTACTAATGTTATAGTTTTTACTCATTATAAATCTTGTGGTTACGCCTTATAAATCTTGCGATTGTCTATATTCAAATTTATGAGGAAATTTATTCAAAAAAACCGGTTGATTTTTAAGAACAAAATGATTGTAACAAACATCATTATTCCCCATAACATTCGGTTGTAGCGCCAGACTTTTGCCCCATCAAGCGGTCCGAAAGGGATCATATTGAAGCCTGCAAGGAATACATTGATAAAGGCTGCTGTTTGCAGGACACTATATACAATAGGTGCTGACACGAAATTTGAACTGATATAAAAAATCGTTGCAAGAACCAGGTTTACCACAGCCCCCGAAACTGATATGTATGCCAGTTCTTTTTCGGTCTGCTCCATATTTGTGTATGGTTCATAAGGACTGTAAAATACCTTTTTTCCCCGGATCATCACTGCGCCAGGCGCTGCAAATACAAAGTTTCCACCCGTGAAAACAGATAGCCCGATAGCCATTAACAATCCCATGGGGCTTGCCTCGTAATCTGCCACGTAGCCGTATCTCTGGGCTGTGAACTTGTGGGCAAGTTCATGGAGAAGAAAACCTGTACCAACACCAACTGCGGCTATAGCTAATGCTTCTATACTTGTACCGGGATAAGAAAATGCAATTGTCAGAACAAGTAAAGAAGCTACAAGATGTACAATCTCCCGCAAACTGTTTCTGTCCATGAATCTCAAGTTAGTTTAAAAATATATAAATCATACCATGCCGCATGCGAAGTTTGATAATAATTCATCATTCTGTGGGGCTTTAACTCCATAAAGGCACTGCCTTGCATCCTTATAATAGAGACGCTCTTCCAGTATCCCTTCTTTCTTAAGTATGCTCAGGGCATATCGCACAGTTCGGGGAGGAAGGTAGCTTTCAGCGACAATTTCTTTCTGGGTCATAAGTCCTTTAAATTCAAGCACTTTAAAGACAAGCTTCACTGAGGGTGATAATTGCAATATTTTCCGTGTATAAACGTTCTGCATTGCCGCAGTTTCAGAATATATGTATCCGTCTGTTGATTTTGCCATGTTAAATATTAGAGTTATGATATGATATGATTTAAATCTTTAGGCAAAATATGCCTGTATTGAAAAACAAATAATATTGACTTAATGGTAAAAACTAAAACCCGGACAGGATATCCGAATCAGAATTATACTATTGCCTTTAACAGATCTTTATCACGTACCAAGCCCAGTAGTTTTTTTGTGCTGGTGACGACGGGTAGCTGATCTATTCTATGACGTCTCATTTTACGAGCGCATTCACTTACAGACGAGCTTAACAATGCAGTTTCAGGTTCCCCGGTTAACTTTATTAATTTTTTCACAGGCGAATCCGGAAGCTGGATCTTAGAGACGCTGTAATATAAGCTCATAGTATCCCGCATGGATTCCCAGGTCCAGGCATCATCATCAGATCCTGCAGACATATTGGACATCTCTGTCTTATCATCAATTATGCTGGCACTAATAAGGTCTTTATCAGACGCTACCCCAACCAATGTAAGTGCTGAATCCAATATTGGAACTGCTTTAACATCTGCAATCTCCATTATCTCACCAACTACGCAAAGCGGTGTTTCGCTCCAGACCGAAACCACTCCATTTCCAACATAATCACTTATCGGGGAAGTGATATTCAGTCTTCCTATTGCACCCACAATATCAGCTATTGTAATAAGACCTGTAAGGATACTATCTTCAACAACCGGCAATCGCCGAATATTATTATCCAGGATTATCCGGGCTGCATCAACGATTGATTTATCGGGTGTGATTGTAATGGGATTTCTCGTCATCAAGAGCGCTATCTGTTCCTCTTCAGGATGTTTCAATAAGTCAGTTCTTGTTACAATCCCTACAATTTCACTTCCTTTTACTATCGGAACTCCCGAAATATGCTTTGACTTCAGGATTTCAAGAACTTCATCCCTTGACCCTGGCAGTTCGGCGCGGGCAACGTCCCTGACCATCACGTCATCAACTTTTATGGTATGCGGCGTATTCGGCATTTTGTCTCCTTTGTGTTATTTTTTAGCGTGGACAACCATCACCGGTATTTTTGAATTGCGAACTACTTTCTCGGCAACGCTCCCCAGAAGAAACCTGTCAAGCCCGCTCTTTCCCAGGGTCCCCATTATTATGAGTGAGATCGAGTTCTTTTCAGAATATTTTATTATTTCATCAGCAGGATGGCCTTCAATCAAATTCCCTTCAACTTCTAACCTTTCTGCTTTTGCTTTATCCGTCACGTATTTTACGGCCGCATCACCTTCCTGTTTAAGAAGTTCATACATACTCTCCCACGCTGCATCCATCGGGATCGAAGCAAAAGCAGCAGTATCAATCACATAAATTGTAAACAGCTTTGCTCCTGTGTTCTTTGCCAGGTCGATACCGTAATCAACCGCATTTTTTGTATATTCCGAACCATCTGTTGCAATCAATATCTTTTCATACAATTTACTAGCCATAATTTCCTCCTTCAATTTTTTTAAATTATTCTAATAATATCATCAGGTCTGGCCCGCCTCACTAAACCACTCAATGGATTCCGTAGTCCCTGCATATTATAGGATTTTTTAGTCAATATCATCAGTCTTGCTTTCTTCCCCGTTTCTATGGAACCTGATTCTTTATCCATACCTAATAGTTTTGCTCCATTTAGCGTGCACAGCTTAAATACTTGTCTATCATCGTAAAGATTAGTTTTAACAAGAAACTCTATCTCTGAAAACATATTAACAGAGTTAAGCATTACGTTATCAGTACCAACAGCAACAAGAATCCCTGCATCAAGCATTTTTGCAACAGGGGGAATCCCCGACCTTGTGATGTAATTCGAGCGCGGGCAGACCACAACAGGAATATTGGCATCTGCAATATCCTTAATATTTCTTTGTCCTGCAGTCGTAAGATGTATCAGGAAATCCGGATGAAGCGCAAGTGCACTTGAAATATCTGTTTGATCCCTTTCCCCTGCATGTATTGCAAATTTCTTTCGTTTATTCCTCGTTTGTTTTAAAATATCCTGTATATATCCGGGTTCCAGGTCGTTCGTGCTGCTAAGTCCTGTTCCATCGCAAAATTCAAGATAATCCATACCTTCATCATCCGGCCGCCCGAAAATTAAAGCCTTAATGCCTGAATCGGTTCCAAGACCGTCATGAAGAGCCTGTAATCCGGCAGAACCACCTTCACGAAAGTCACAAAAAGCATGTGTTCCTGTTTTTATCATGTCTTGGATGCTTGCCTTTATTGAAGATACAAGGTCAGAATAAGAGGTTTCCCTTAATATCCTGTGTTTTAAACCATCAGGAGGATGCACGAGTTCAGGAAGAGGTAAAAAAGGAGGGTCTTTAAAGACCGAGTCGCCTATATGAGTATGCGCATTCACAAAGCGGGGAGCGATTATTACATCAGTGGCGACAGTACTTTCTTCAATGTTCTTGATTATGCCATCACTGATAGTAATATAACCATCAATCGGTTCAAACTCATCGCCATATATTATTGTGCCTTTGAGGGTTTGCTCCATGTGTGGTTATTTTTTCTTATGGTACATTCCAGTTACTGCTAATGCTAATATCAGTAAGACCGAAACCGCAAATCCAAATCCTGGAGACCCTTTTGTCTGTGAGGGTTTTACCGTTGTAACAGCCTGGCCGGGTGTTTGTGCTGTTGTTGGCAGGGGTGCTGTTTCCTTAACAGTGGGCGTTGAGGCTTGCATAGTCCCTGATGAATACGCAAACAACAGGCCGCTATGCGTTGCTGCGAACAGCATATTGCCTGATATGGCAGGAGAAGTTACGTAATCCTTATCATTCTGGCCGGTTGAATTCTTCCAGAGCACTTTTCCTGAATTGGCATCAAGACCATATATGAAATTATTTCTTGTCCCGAAATAGACGATATCATTTGAAATTGCAGGTCCGCTAAGAACAGGGCCGGAATTTGGGAATTGCCAGATGACTCTTCCGGTTAATGCATCAAGCGCAAAGAAATTTGAATCCGTTGAGCCAAAATATACTACACCATTTTTCACAGATGGCGAAGACTCAACATTATTACCTGTGGAATATTTCCATTTTAGTGATCCTTTGTCTGTGGTAATTGCATAGACTGACCCGTCATTTGACCCTATAAATAAGGTTCCATCAGCTATTACGGGTGAAGATTTAATTTCAATCGTTCCTGTATCATAACTCCATTTTTCTTTTCCTGTTAATGCATCAAGCGCAACTATATTTCCGCCATCAGTTCCAAATGCAACAATTCCCTCCCCGATAGCGGGTGAGGATTCAATTACTTTTCCTATAAGTGTAGACCAGATAATTTTCCCACTCCTTGTATCAAATGCATAAAATGAGCCATCTTTCGGGCTTGCATAAACCATATTGTTTGCAACCACAGCCGAGGCAGTGTAGCCACTCAGAGCTGTATCATTTACCCATAGAAGTGTTCCATCTTTTGCATTTAATGCATAGAACTTGCGATCATCTGCGCCAAAAAACACAACATCATTTGCAACAGCTGGGACCGATTTTACAAAACCGTTAGTATGATATCTCCAGAGTTCATTTCCGGATGATATGTCCAGAGCATGGATACCAAAAGTTGTTCCGATATACAGAACATTATTAACTATCACAGGGGATGAGTCGGTTTCAAATCCAATATCTTTTGTCCATTTTAACGTAAGTGGCGGATTAACCGTATCACCTGTATAGCCTGAATGCGAAATGTCATTTTTGAACATGCTCCAATCAGCAGCATATACTGGCGTAATAAGCATCAATACCAGACTTATTATCATCCCATAGTTTTTCATATTATTTTTCATTTCAAATTTCCCACCTGAATATTTTATTATTTCGTTTTCTCTTTTTTAAAGTCAGTGTTTTAATTTATGCCGGGCAAGAGTATGTGAGGGATCCAATTCCATTACTTTCCTGAAGCAATCCTGGGCATCAGCATCACTTCCAAGTTCTTTTGTAATCAATCCTTTCTCATACCATGCATTAGCGTTATCAGGACTTATTTCAATTGACTTGTTAAAAGCATCGAGTGCTTCATTAGCATTGCCAAGTTTATTAAGAATAACACCTTTTTCAAACCATAATAACGGATCATCCGGTTTTAGTTCAAGTGCTTTTCCATATGCTCCCAGAGATGTTTCAAATGCTTTCATTGCATCATATTTCCGGTCTATTGAAACAAAGTCGTTGCCTTTTAACCCCCAGACCTTTCCTTTACCATACCATGCATTCCAGTTGGATGGTTCTATCTTAATGGATTTTTCAAGTAAATCAAAGCTCTCGGCGTATTGTCTTTTCGCTCCCATGATCAATCCTTTCCTGGCAAGAGCCTCTGCATGTCCGGGATCGATCCCCAGCACTTTATCATAAGACAATAATGCATCGGTATCTTTTCCAAGACCTGACAGCATTAATCCCTTTTCAAACCACATTTTAGCATTATTCGGATCTTTCGCAAGAAGAAGGTCGTAAATTTTTAATACTTCGGAATCCTTTTTCAGTTCCTTTAATATCATTGCCTTTTCATTGAGCAATTTCAAATTTCCAGGCTCAGTTCCCAGTACTTTGTCATAAGCAACAAGTGCCTCGTCCAGTCTTCCAAGATTCACAAGTATGAATCCCAGTTCATGCCATGCTTTCATGTTTTTCGGGTCAAGTTCCAGGATGATCTTATATGCATCAAGAGCCGGAAGATATTGTTCAAGTGCAAGGTGTATTGAGGCTTTGTCATACCATGCTTTAAGATTCTTTGGTTCAATATTAAGGATGTTCGCATAGGATTCAAGGGCGCGGTCATATTTTCCCGATTTCTTATAATCCTGTGCTTCTTGCATCAAATCTTTTTTCTTGAAAAACCCGCTTAATTTCATATATAATATACCTCAGTCTAAATCATTTAGAGTATTTATACAGTATATACTTTTCTATAGCTGCATTGTGAATATTCGGAAAAATATGATATAAACGGATCAGGGGTCTGGCGATTACCAATAAGGATATATAGACGTTCAAACATTACGAATTCAACGTTATTAATAATCATTAATTGCCGAATGTTTTGGAGAATCTTAAATGCTCAAAGTTAATAATCTGGTTAAAGACTATGTGATCGATTCTGATACGATCAGAGTGCTTGATGGTATAAGTTTTGATGTAAAAGAAGGAGAAATACTTGGTATAATAGGAAGAAGCGGGGGCGGGAAATCAACAATATTAAAGGTGTTGCGCGGAATGGAACCGTTCGTGGGCGGGAGTTTCGAACTTGATGGATTTACGGTAAAACCGGATGCATCGATAGAAGATAAAAAAACACTTCAGAAAATGGCGGCGATACATCTCCAGAGAAATTTCGGGCTGTGGTCCGGTGCTACATATGAAAACGTACTTCGCCGCGTTTATGCCGAAAAATTCGGATATGAGTCGCTCCCTGATAGAGATTCTCCCTATTACCAGGAATGTTATGAAAAAAGTCTTGAGTATTTAAAACTTGTAAATCTTGAGTCTAAGGCAGAACATTTCTCACAGGTATTAAGCGGTGGGGAAAAACAAAGGTTACTGATTGCAAGGCAGTTAGCATCCAAACCCAAACTTCTTCTTCTTGATGAACCGGCTACAATGACATGCCCTGCAACAAAACAGGGGGTTCTTGATACAATAAAGAATGTCAATGAAAAATTAAAACTTAAGACGATCGTTGTATCCCATCTGCCGGAAATTCATTCATATCTTGCAGATCGCGTGATATGGCTTGAAAACGGGAAGATAATAGATGAAGGCGAACCTGAGGAAATATTGAACAAATTCCTTAAGAAAATGAAACCAGCTATCCCGATGCCAGTCCGAACCCTGGATAAGACTGTGATCAAGGTAAATAACCTTTCAAAGAGATACTGGCTTATCAGGCAGGGAGAAGTGCTTGACCTTGATAAGATAAACCTTGAATTCAAACAGGGTGAGATAGTTGGACTTATTGGCCCGAGCGGTGCTGGAAAGACAACATTGCTTCATGCTATGGATGGGCTTATTTACCCGGATGATGGGGACATAGAATTCCGTGTAAATGATGAATGGGTTGAGATGTCAACATATTCCCCAAAAAGAATGGATGTTAGAAGGATTACAAGCATAATGTACCAGGAATTCGCTCTTACACCGCATTCAACAATTAAGCAGCAGCTTGCATTCAGGCTGGGCGTAAAGGGACAAAATGTTGTTGAGGAAGCAAGAAAACGCGCAAAGGAGCTTGGTATATCTGATGTGGACCTGGATGAAATGTACAAGATGACCGATATGCCTGAGGAAAATGGGAAGGAGAAGCTTGCCAAGATGGGCTATACTCCTGCAATCCTTGGAGTCCTTTTCCCGAGCTATCCGCTTACAGAAGTTTTAAAATTTGCGCAACCTGTTTTTGAGGCCGTGGATTTGCCTATTGAAGTTCTTGATGTAAAACCATACCAGATAAGCGGCGGTGAAAATGTCAGGGCTGCTCTTGCTCTTGCCCTTGCTACCCAGCCGTCCATATTGCTTCTTGATGAACCTTTTGGCGACCTTGATCCGATTACTTTGAGGGATGTGGCAAATGCCCTTAAGAATGTCAATAAGACTTTTAACACTACAATTATATTCATAAGTCACCATATTGATTTCATAAGGGAAGTTGCACAGAGGGCAATATTGATAGATAAAGGACATATTGTCATGGACGGGGCTCCCAGAAAAGTATGTGATGAGTTCATAAAAGCAAGCCATGCAAAATACCTTGACCACTGTATTGAGGAGAAATAAATAATCCTATAAATGACACAATCACCAAAAAAAATATTATATTTTATTGTTGTTTTTATATTATTATTCATAATAGCAGGCAGCTTTTATCTGATTATGGGGGGTAAAAACCTCGGGATTTCAAAAAATCGTGTTGAAGTAATTTATGTACAGGGAGAAATGCTGACAGGGAGTATCCCCACTGGCTTCGGGATAGCAACATCTGAAGATATTGTAAAAAGCCTGATGGATGCTAACGAAGATGAAGGCGTTAAAGCCATTGTTATGCGGATAAACAGTCCCGGAGGTTCTCCCGCATCTGCGGAAGAAATTGTGGGCGCAATGAAGAAAATCGATAAGCCAATTGTTATCTCGATGGGTGATGTAGCCGCAAGTGCTGCCTATTACATAAGCGCTCCTGCTGACAGGATAATTGCTAATCCTGATACAATGACAGGAAGCATAGGCGTAATATGGCAATTCCAGAACAGGTCTGAATTTTACGATAAGGACGGAACATCATTTTATGTTGCAAAAACAGGCGAATTAAAGGATATGGGTGGTGACTGGAGAGGATTATCGGATGAAGAAAAACAATATGCTGACCTGGTGATCATTGAAGCCTACAACCGTTTTATTAAAGAAGTGGCAGACGGCAGGAACCTCTCTCCGGGGAAAGTCAAGGACCTTGCTGATGGCAGGATATACACAGGCGCAAAGGCAAAGGAACTGGGCCTTGTAGATGATCTCGGAAGTCTTGATGATGCCATTGAAATCGCTGCAGAACTTGGTGGTATTGTGGGAAAACCCGAAGTGGGATATTCCAACAGCCCATCTCTCTCCCGCTTATTTTTTGGTAGTGAGAAAACTGATGTTTCGGCATTTACAAGTTATTTTTTTGATAATCGTTTCGGACGGCTTTTATCTAAATAGAACTAAACCATAACCGGGAACCGTAAGTATTATTAACTTTCACATAGATATTGACGGGTCAATAATTGTCCGGATTAAGGAAAAATTTAAAAACAATGAAAACGAAATTCAACAATAAAATTCTCATTATCGGCTATGGTTCAGTTTCACAATGCACCCTGCCTGTCCTGTTGGATAAAATCGATGTTCCATTAAAAAACATTACCTTAATTGATTTTGAAGATAAATCAAAATCTTTGAAAAAATTTACAGATCAGGGGTTAAAATATGTTTGTGAAAAAATTACCCCGGAAAATTTAGATCAAGTTTTATCAAAATATCTGGATAACGGAAGCCTGCTAATTGATCTTGCATGGAATATAGGCGCCAATGATATTATTAAATGGTGCCATGATCACGAAGTATTATACATTAATACATCTGTTGAACTCTGGGACCCTTCCGAGGGAGTTTATACAAAAAGCCCATATGAAAAATCACTATATTGGCGGCAAATGCAACTGCTTGACCTTTCCCGTGATTGGAAAGATGCGCCAACCGCTGTTGTCGACCATGGAGCAAATCCCGGCCTTATTTCTCACTTCGTAAAGGAAGCTTTACTGGATATTGCTGCACGTATCATTTTTGATAAAAAAGTATCTGTACAGGATGAAAAAGAGATTGCCCAGCTTGCAAAAGACAGGGATTTTCCCCGGATGGCGAAAAAATTAGGAATTAAAGTGATTCATTGCAGCGAGCGAGATACCCAGATTGCCAACAGGCCAAAAGAGGTAAACGAATTTGTAGGGACATGGAGCATTGAAGGATTGCGGGAAGAAGGGACAGCTCCGGCTGAAATTGGCTGGGGGACACATGAAATGAAGCTGCCACCCCTGGCAGATATACCTCCGTGCGGACCGAAAAATCAGATCTTTTTGCCCCAGATGGGAATTAATACCTATGTCAGATCATGGATACCGGATGAGGAAATTATCGGCATGATGATCCGGCATGGTGAAGCATTTGGCCTTTCAGACCGCCTGACTGTCTGGGAAGATGGTAAGGCGATTTACCGGCCTACCGTAAATTATGCTTATATGCCCTGTCATGATACACTTTCCTCGCTCTGGGAATTGCGAGGAAGGAATTACGAACTCCAGCCTAAGATCAGGATTATGACAGATGAAATTATATCTGGGGAGGATACCCTGGGAGCTCTCCTGATGGGGCACCCTTATAATTCCTGGTGGACGGGCAGCTCTTTAAGTATTGGCCAGGCCAGAGCTCTTGTTCCCGGTCAGAACGCTACAACCCTCCAGGTAGCTGCCGGTATTGTTGCAGCTGTACTGTGGATGATCGAAAATCCGCGAGAAGGTATTAAATTGCCCGATGACCTGCCTCATGATTTTGTTCTGAATATTGCCAAACCGTATCTTGGTAAATTTATTTCAACACCCTCGGACTGGACGCCGCTTAAAAATCGCAAAATATTTTTTAAAGAAAATCCGGCAGCGAAATACAATCCTGATCCATGGCAAATTGAAAATTTTCTTTTTATAGGATAATAATGACAAACAAACAAAAAACAATGTTAGAAAAAATTGCCCGGGAACACGGTACACCGGTTTTTATTATAGATCACAAAAAAATCAGGGAAAATTATCAGGAATTCAGGGAAAAACTGCCTGATGTCCAGGCATACTTTGCTGTCAAAGCCAATTCCAATCCGGAAATTGTCAAAACGATGTACGATATGGGCGCAAGTTTTGACGTGGCGTCTTTTCCTGAATTCATGCTTGTTTATGATAATATCAAGCATTTGCCTGAAGAAGAAAGGCAGGATTTTATCTGGAATAAAATTATCTATGCTAATACCATCAAGCCTGCCGAAATCCTGGCCAAGCTAAATGCTTATAAGATTTTGGTTACATTTGACAATATTGAAGAATTAAGAAAGATAAAAAAACATGCTCCGGATGTTGGCCTTGTTCTAAGGATACGTGTGCCTAATACCGGTTCTATGGTTGAACTGTCTTCAAAATTCGGAGCCCATCCGGGAGAAGCGGTTGATCTTATAGCAGAAGCCTTGAAATTAGGGCTTGGGGTTGAAGGGATTAGTTTTCATGTTGGCAGCCAGTGCAATAATTTTGATAACTATTCACAGGCTTTGAATTTCGCCTCCTCAATTTTCAAGGAAGCGCAATTAAGAAATTATCATATCGGATTTACTGGCAAGGAGGAAAAGAAAAGAAAAATATTAGATATCGGCGGCGGGTTCCCGGTAAAGTATACACCGGATGTAAAATCTTTTACCTCCTTGTCTGAAAAATTGAATTCTGAAATAAAGCGTTTGTTCCCCAGTGATGATATCCAGGTTATAGCAGAACCAGGGAGATTTATAGTAGCGACTGCCTGTACCTTGATCATGAAAATTGTTGGAAAAGCTGTCCGCGACGGGAAAACATGCTATTACCTGGACGATGGAGTATATCATTCATTTTCCGGACAGGTTTTTGATCACCAGCCCTATCCTCTTCATTCCATAAAGGGCGGAGAGAAAAAAGTCTGTGCTACATTTGGCCCTACTTGCGATGCTTTCGACACTATTTCCCTGGCCGATGAGCTACCCGAGGATCTGCAAATTGATGACCTGCTTTATGCTGAAAATATTGGCGCCTATTCGATCGCTTCAAGTACTTATTTTAATGGTTTTCCGCCTGCTAAAATAGTGCATTTAAATAAACTGTAGTGCTAACAGGTTTGATATATATTGGAGGTAACATCGGTAACCTCATCATCATACCCAAAATTCCTGTTCATATAATCTATGATTTTCCTCAAGTTTCCTTTTCTTAATGAGACCTTTCTCCCCGACCTGAACAGCTTATATGCTTTCCACTCTGAATCGTTAACCTTTTTTATCTTTAATGTGTAAGATAAAACATTACCATGAAATCTATAGTCTATTTCATCCCCAATTTCTTGCTCACTGTTATCGATTAACATTCGTGATCTTCTTTCAAAAAACCTGAGATATAAATAGTATGCCAACAGCAGAACGAAGAATAAAAATACAACAAAGAGTGGTGCAAAGATATCTGTTGCTGTATATTCGCCAGTATCTATTCCGTATGTGCCCATTTCAGATCACCCTTTACATTTATTATATTATTCTGTTACAATGAATAATATAGTTTTCCATGTATTCAGCCGATTGGATGTAGTATTCATTGAATTGCTCACTGTTCCGGAGGGACATCACTGGCCGAAATAAGCTCGATGCCCTTTGGGCCAATTTCATATGTAATAAGCTGTATTGGTGTCTTTGTATTTCTCATCTTTACGATATCCATAACCCTTTCTCTTCGATCGGTGTATGGGTTTTCCCTCTTCATAAGCTGGATTGCGCCGTATGCTGAGAAAAGAGCAATGTCATTGAACTCCTTTGATGTAACGCTGTCAAGGATAATCAGCGCCGTAATTCCCTTAATGGCCAGATTGTAGACAAGAAGATCGAACCTGTCCCTGAACTCAAATGACATGAGGTTGGAAGTATGGTTTCCAAGACTATCTATGACAAGTACCCTCGTGCCTTCTGGCAAATTATCAATCAGGTCCTCAAAGCTGCCTTTTTGGGCATCTATGTTGATGCTCAATGCGGACTTTATCTCCGCTGCCCTCTTTCCTGTTATATCTATGAATTTTAATATGCCTTTCTCCTCAAAACTTTCAAGATCCCATCCGAAGGATTTCCCCTGGAGACGAAGATCGCAGGCGTTCTCCTCAGTTGATATATAGGAGGTCTTTATCCCCTGTTCGCAGCATGATTTTGCAAACTCCAGCCCGAATATCGTCTTGCCCGTCCCGGGATCTCCTGTGATAAGAATTGTTTTACCTGCAGGAAAGCCGCCAAGGATATTATCAAGTTCCGGTATCCCTGTCTTAATTCGTTCCATCGTCATATTCATAATTATACCTCAATATTTTTAATACCTTCAATCGCCATGTATTTCAAATGAATTTCAAAAATACATATCTTTGAACCGCTTGCTATACTGGAATTCTGGTTGACACTTCCTTTAAAGGATGTCCATGTAAAGCTTCTTATCACGATTGTCCGGCAGATAAAGCAGAATATCGGATTACCTCTTGCCTCGCTTCTCCAGGGGCAATTCAATAATCCAAGGGAACTATTGGAGTCATGGAATTTTTTTATTACCTGTACACCAAAACTTGAAAATAATCCCGCAAGCCATGAAAGGTAAATATCAAAGATTTTATTTGTGTCCTCAGTGCTGTAACTCTCCACATTTTGGTCATATCCCAGCAGTTTCATTTCCTCCAGGAACCTCGGTCTGATATTATTTTCGAAACGCCCGGCAAAGTTCTTCACAAGATTATTCCTCACCTGGGAAGGAACACCTTTTGCAAAAGCAGGCAGTGCACTTACAATAAAACCGTACAGTTCAGCCCTGGCTTTTTCTTTTAGCACTTCCTCTGCCTTCTTTCGCTCTGTGATGTCGCGCATAATCAAGCTATAATATTTTTGATCCTCGGTTTTCCATGCAGCAATTGAAATTTCAAGGGGAATTTCACTATCATCTTTCCTCAATCCGTACGTTTCAACCGTTTTTCCTACTATGCCTGATTTGTCCTCAAGACCGGAATACCCCATCTTTTCCTTGTCCTCCTTGTTCTCATCCCGGCATAACATAATATATTGTATGGATTTACCCAGCACTTCTTCTTCCGGATAGCCAAAAATTGCCTGGGCGCCCTTATTCCAGAATATAATATTATTTTTGCCATCTGTCAAAATAATCGCATCATTAGCTGACTGTACTACGGAACGGAACTTCATCTCGGATTCCTCCAGGGCTTTTCGGGCTTTTCTGTACTCGATCTTTTCTTTTGCTTCGGATAAAGCCCGATTAACTGCAGGAACAAGGCGGCTTAAGCGATCCTTAAGGACATAATCTGTTGCGCCGCTCTTGAGTGATTCGATTGCAAAATCTTCACCTATTGTCCCTGAAACAAAAATGAAAGGCGCATCCGGAGATTTTTCTTTAACCATCCTTAATGCCAAAGAGCCATCGAATGCCGGAAGTGTATAATCCGCCAGGATGAGGTCAGGCTTAAAATCGAAAAGTTCCTTCTGGAAAGCGTCTCTTGTGTCGACACATTGCGACACAAACACGATGTTTGCTTTTCGCAGTTCATGTTTTATTAACTCGGCATCCGCATCATTATCTTCCAGTATCAATATCCGAAGCTCATTCTTCATATGTTTTGAGTAATATTATTATGGCTGTTTATTCAATAACATCCAGTACATTCCCAGTTGTGCAACTGCCTGGACGAATTTATCAAATTCCACAGGTTTGACGATATAGCTATTCACGCCAAATTCATAACTCTCTACAAGATCCCGCTCCTCATGGGAAGATGTCAATACTACAATCGGTATCGTCCTTGTTCTTTCATCAGACTTAACCTTATGCAGAATCTCCAGACCATCCACTTTTGGAAGCTTCAGATCAAGGAAGATCACCTTGGGCTTTCTCATCATGTTGCGTCCAGCATAAGCTCCGGTGCAATAAATAAATTCAAGGGCTTCTGCTCCATCTTTCACATGATGTATCTTGTTGGCAAGATTATTTTTCTTAAGAGCCCTCAGTGCAAGTTCAGCATCGTTCGGATTATCCTCTACCAAAAGGATTTCTACTTCATTCATATCTGTCATTTTTTCATTCCTTCTTCTGAAAGATTAAAATAAAATGTTGCGCCTTCGTTAACTTTTCCCTCAGCCCATACTTTTCCACCATGCCTCTGGATAATACGCTTGACTATGGCAAGGCCAACTCCGGTCCCATCAAATTCCTCGGCACTATGCAGTCTCTGGAAAACTCCAAACAACTTATTTAAATACTGCATATCAAATCCGACACCGTTGTCTTTGACATAGTAGACATTTTCATTCATCCGGGTATTGCAACCAATCTCAATAACAGCTTTTTCTTTAAATCGCGTGAATTTAATGGCGTTTGAGAGAAGATTAACAAAAACCTGGTGAATCATAGCCTGGTCTCCATATGCAGGTGGAAGTGTTTTTATTTCAAGCTGTATATTTCGTCCGGGATTTGCTTCTTTGAGTTCATCAAACACGGTTTTTGCAAGTTTAGCCATATCTATCATGGATACCTGCATCTCTTTTCGCCCCAGACGGGACAGGGCGAGAAGATCCTCGATAAGTTGTCCCATTTTCTGCGTGTTGTCCCTGACTATATTCAAATATCGTTTGCCTTCGTCATCTAATTTATCATTATACTCCTCTAATATAACACGGGAAAAACCGTCGATCGCCCGCAGCGGCGCCCTGAGGTCATGGGAAACTGAATAGCTGAATGCTTCAAGTTCTTTGTTGGCTGATTCCAGTTCTGTGGTGCGCTTGATGAGTTCTTTTTCAGCCCGCTGGCGTTCTGCCAGTTGTATCTTTGTCTCTTCGTAGAGCCTCGCGTTCTCCTTGCTTCGGTGGATAAGCTCGCCTGAGGCGTTGCGCACAAAAGCATATAACGAGCTATAAAGTACAAGAAATCCAATACCAATGCTGACCCATACAAAGTTACGCATTTTGGCAATGCCGGGCTCAAGTACGTCCATGTCCTGATAGATTTCATAGACGCCAGCCACCTGGGTGGAATCCCCCGGTAACAGAGGTACATACACTTCGAAAAGCCTGCCATAGCGCTCACGTTCGCCTTTGTTTTCTTCCTTCTCCGAAGAAACAGAACTTACGATATTGCCGGCAAGAGCCTCCTGCATCTCTTCATCATCAGGAAAACGCTGCCCTACTTGTTCTTTTTCATCCGAGTAGATAAGCAGACCTTCACGGCTCCATATTTTTACACGGACGACATGTTTATCGAGTACATACTGCCGGATCATTGAATCGATCTGTTCATATCTGGCAGGGTCAAGAGAACCATTGAAATCCGCCTGGTGCAGCTTCTGGTTAAGAGTAGTGGAAACATGGTCAGCTGTGTTGTCAGTGGCCTGCCAAAGTGCATTCTGTTCCAATTGCTGCTGGATGCCCCATCCAAGTCCAATGGCAATAGCAGCGGTTATGAGAAAGCTGATTATGGTAAATTTGGCTAAAAGATTAAGTTTCGGCAAGCTTAGGGGTTTCATTCGCTTACCTCGCTGTCCAGGGAATCCTTACCGATCCTGAAATATTCATCAAAAATATATTTATTCTAATAAGCATAACAATCTTTAGTCTAAGCGCTGAATATTCATTTGGTTCACCTGTTTATAAATGAGGGTGTGAAAAGTGTGTGAATATTAACTTGCATAATAGCGCAGAAAGTTTAAAGCCCCTCGAATGTGGGTTTTGTAACGAATCCTGAAACCACAACTTATATTTTAATGCAAAGACATTAAGAGAAAAATAGATATTGGTTTTTATAAATTATGGCTACTAAACGTGACTATTATGAAATCCTTGGTGTGGATAAAAAAGCTTCAGCAGATGATATAAAATCAGCCTATCGTAAATTGGCTATGCAATACCATCCTGATAAGAACAAATCGCCCGATGCTGAGGAGAAGTTCAAGGAAATATCCGAATCTTACGCAGTGCTATCTGACCAGAGCAAAAGGCAGCAGTATGACCAGTTCGGACATGCTGGTATTGATCAGAGATATTCACAGGAGGACATTTTCAGGGGCGTGGATTTTGAAGATCTTTTCCGTGATATCGGCATGGGAGGTATGGGGGGAATGGGAGGACGCGGAAGGGGAGGAGGGAGCATATTCGATATCTTTTTCGGGGGAGGGGGAAGGCGTGAGGGTCCAAGCAGGGGGTCGGACCTGCTTTACGAATTAGCCATAAATCTTGAAGACGCAGCAAAAGGCAAAACAGTGGAACTGGAAGTTCCGAGAACTGAAACCTGTGATGTATGTCATGGAAGCGGGGCAAGACCCGGAACATCTCCAAAGACCTGTTCAACCTGCCATGGCAGCGGCCAGGTGAACAGGACACAGAATACACCATTCGGGAGGTTCATGACCACCTCCACGTGCGGGACATGCCACGGAACAGGAACCATTATCGATTCTCCATGCACGACCTGTCATGGCAGTGGCACTGTCCAGAGAAGACGTAAGATCGAGGTGAAGATCCCGCCAGGTGTTGATACGGGTTCAAGACTGCGTGTACCAGGTGAGGGCGAAGCGGGCGGGAAAGGCGGACCGGCCGGGGATCTCTATGTGGAAATCAATGTGAGACCTCATAATATTTTTACCCGGCATGAGAATGATCTCGTAATGGAAGCTACCATCAGCTTTACGCAGGCTGCTCTTGGTGATGAAATAATCGTGCCCACTCTTGATGGTAAGGCCGAAATGAAAATCCCTCCAGGGACCCAGAGCGGTCATATATTCCGTCTTAAAGGCAAAGGAATGCCGGGTCTTCATTATTCGGGAAAAGGCGACCAGCTTGTGAAAATAAAGGTAGAAGTTCCCACAAGGTTGACAGACAGGCAAAAAGAGCTACTGCGGGAATTTGCCCAGATAGGTGGCGAGAAGACAAGAAGCAAGAGCATTTTTGAGAAGGTCAGGGATCATATTTGAAATATTTTTTGAAAATTAACACATTTATAAAAAAGATATAATTTCAGATACAACTTATGTAATATATTTATCATAAAGTTTATCTGAAATCTAAAATTCTTACCTTTCCTTACTAAATACCGCAGCTCTTGATATTTTTTCCTGTGGTAATGCTTCTACCATGTGTTCCATGGCCTGGCGTAGTGGTTTTGCAACTTCTTTGGGAATTACGGCTGGCGCAGGTTTTTGCATACCGCTAAGGAACGGGCATGTGACTCCGGTGAGTACTGCCATTACCCGTACTCTTCCTGAAAGATCAGGGTCAACTTTTGCGCCCCATATAACGCGCTTCGTATTGGGGACCTTGTCCATTATTTGTTCGCCTGCAACTGCTACTTCCTCAAGGGTCATGTCCTCGCCTCCTACTATGTGGATCAGGACACCGTATGCGGTGGTGATGTCGGTAATGTCAAGTAATGGTGTTGATAAAGCCTGGGATACTGCTTTTTCTACACGGGTCGGCCCGTCACCTTCACCGATACCGATTGAAGAAATACCCCCGCGTTCCATTACTGCGCGAAGGTCAGAGTAGTCAAGGTTCACAAGACTGGGCTGGGTTATTGTATCTGTTATGTTTTTAACAAATGCTCCTACCAGCGCATTTGCAACCGATAGTGCATCTTTGAGCGGCAGGTTTCCTGCTACTTCCCTTAGTTTTGAGTTGTCAATCACAACTATGGAATCACAATTCTCTGCCAGTGATTTTATAGCTTCGCGTGCTTTTTCCCGGCGTGTCATTTCGATGGTAAAAGGAATTGTCACACATGCAATGGTAAGAGCGCCTACTTCTCGTCCGACTGTTGCAAAAACAGGTATTGAGCCTGTACCTGACCCGCCGCCGAGGCCTGCCACAAGGAAAAGAAGATTTGTGCCCTGTAGTTCTTCCTTAACTTCATCAAGGTTTTCTCTTGCAGCTTCAGCGCCTTTTTCGGGATATCCGCCGCAGCCATGCCCTTTGCATAGTTTTTCACCAAGCAGTATTACCTTATCTGCCCTGGTCATTGTGCTAAGATGCCCTGCATCGGTATTGGCTCCTATTATTTTGCCACCTGCAAGTTTTTTATCTGCTATCCATGTTGTGATATTACAGCCAGCACCACCCAGACCGACAACTGTCACTGCCGGGCGTGATAACCGTACTTTTTCAAGCAATTCGTCTCTAGTCATAATCAGCCTCCACTATTTAAGTCGTTCTTTTACTATTTAAGCCTTTTTTAGATGCGAATGCGGATACTACATTTATATATATACAAAACGTAGAAGGAAAAAGGAGAACGCAAATGATCGAGATTACAGATGCTGCTGCGGCAGAATTAAAAGAATTGCTTGAAAAAGAAAAGAAAACCGACCACGGATTACGCGTTTTCGCAGCTGGAAGCGGCTGCAGCGGGATACAATATGGTCTGACGCTTGAAAAAGAGGCTAAAAATGAGGATGCTATTTCTGAAAGTAATGGAATAAAGATATTTTTCAGTAAAGATATTAAAGAAGATATTGAGGATTTCAAAATTGATTTCATAGATAATGAATATGGCAAAGGTTTTGTTATAGACAATCCCAATGCCCCCAAATGTGGCTCAGGATGTAGCAGCTGCGGGTGAGATAAATGTTTCCCGGACTTGGTAAAGGTATAAACCCGCGAAAGATGGCTTCGATGATGAAGCAGATGGGAATTGATGTCAATGAAATAGAGGGAGTTGAAGAAGTGATCATCCGCACTCCTCAAAAAGACATTGTTTTCAGGGATGCCCAGGTCACGATAATGGATGCAAGGGGCATGAAAACCTATCAAGTAACTGGAACACCGCAGGAAGTCGTCCGCGAGGCCACGATACCTGAAGAAGATATCAAGCTTGTGATGGAACAGTCAAAGTCGAGTGAAACCGATGCACGCAATACACTCAAAGAAACAAAAGGAGATATTGCGGCTGCTATTATGAAATTAAGTAAAACGGCTTAATTTCTGATTCTCTTTTTTTCTTATTGTTCAAAAAATATTGTTCAAGGGAAACTGTTATATACGGTTTAAAACATACAGGACGCTTCCTGCTTGTGAAAACAGGAATGTGTGTTGTAGGAAAAACAAATATGTTTTTCGGATAAACACCGGAACCGTGCAGAAAAAAAATACTGCACGAGGGAAAGTGTTATATACGGAAAAAAACATATAATACACTTCCCGCGTGTGGAAACACAAGGGAAATGTTGCGTTTTGAAAAATACAACAAATATTTATTTACGTTTAACTTCGTGGTTAAATATTGGCGTCGGCTCTGATTGACGGACAAAACCTGGATGTGATGAGCTGCTTTCCAGCCACGATACATTAAATGGAGACAAGAACGCAGGTTCTCGTCTGACATTGGCGTGACAGTTCGATTAATTCCAATCAATAGATTGGGAATTAACAAGGAACTATTGTACCTTAAATATAAAAATAAAATATAATAGTTCCTCCAACAATTACGATAGTTTAATTTAAGAAAATTCAATAAGTGTGTATAAGTAACTCTGGTTGATCCTGCCAGAGGCTACTGCTATCGGGGTCCGACTAAGCCATGCGAGTTGAGAGGGGTAAGCCCTCGGCATATTGCTCAGTAACACGCGGATAACCTGCCCTTGGG